>DAOSBX010000002.1 GCA_035361075.1 Candidatus Hydrogenedens sp.
ATTCGGAGATATATATTTGTTAAAATTTATTATATGCTACATAAATGAAAGAGATAGTGATTGTGAGTATTACTTGAACACTGCGTATAAACAAAAAAAAGCATTGAAAAAAATTATTTACCCCATATTAAAAAATGGAAATGAAGTGTATAATTATTATAAAAAATTAAATAAGTTTTGTCTTTTTCCTTTGGGAGACAGTTTAGTAACTTTTATGAATAAATAGCAAATAGTAAATCTTTAAAGGGAAAATACTTCCTATCGCTTTATGAAGAAAAAGATAATATTGATAAATACAGGAAGAAGAAATTCCTTATATCTCTTTGTATCTCCACCAATGGGAGTTATGTATCTTTCTGCTTATTTAAGAAAAGAATTTCAAAATAATATAGAAATAAAACTGATTAATCAAAGAGTGGAAAATTATAATGAAGACCAAATTATAAAAATTATTTATAATTATAAACCTAATATTATAGGTTTATCATCATTTACTACATTTGCCTATTTTATCCCGAAAATATCAAGAAGAATAAAAGAGTTATTTCCCCAGGCATGGATTGTTTTAGGAGGTCCACATGCGTCTTCTCTTAGAGGACAGGTATTTAGTGATTGTGAAAATCTGGACATTGTTGTCCCTGGAGAAGGAGAAATTGCATTTAAACAAATAGTTGAGAGTTATCCGAATAAAGAAAATCTTAAATATATTTCAGGAATAATATGGAAAAATGAAATGGGGGAGATTATAAATAATCAAGGGAATTTACCTATAGTCGAAGATTTAGACAATCTTCCTATTCCTGCCTATGATCTTATTGATATACAGAAATATTGGAAATTACAGTCTATGACGCCTTTACCCTCGAGAAAATATATTTGTTTAGTTACCAGTCGTGGGTGTCCTTATAGATGTATGTGGTGTCACTCGATTTTTGGAAAAAAGATTCGTATGCAAAGCGCAGAAAAATTAGTTGAAGAAATAGAATGGTTAATAAATAAATATGATGTAAATGAGTTTGAGATAGTAGACGATAATTTTAATTTCAATAAGCAAAGGGTGATTCAATTTGCTGAATTAGTTAAAAAAAAGAATTTAAAATTAAAATTCACTTTTCCAAATGCTTTGAGGGGAGATTTAATTAGTGAAGAGGTTGCAGAGGCCTTACATTCTGTTGGGACATACATGAGTTCTTTTTCCTTAGAAACAGGCTCACCTCGTTTGCAAAAATTTACCTGTAAAAATTTAGATATAACTAAATTTTTACAGGGTGTAGAATTAATGGTAAAAAAAGGTATTTATGCAAATGGTTATTGTATGCTGGGTTTCCCGACGGAAACAGAAGAAGAACTTAAAATGACCATAGATATTGCAACGAACTCAATGTTACATACTGCGAGTTTCTTTACTGTTATACCCTTTCCAGGGACACCCCTGTTTGAATGGCTTAAACAAAATAGGCCAGATAAAGTAAAAAAAATAAATTACAACAATGTAGAGTATGGTAGTATAAAAATAAATTTAACAGATCTTCCGGATGAAGTATTTTATAAATATCAGCGGAAAGCATATATAAAGTTTTTCTCCAAACCTAAAAGAATATACAGAATTATCAAAGTATATCCTCGTCCATTATATCTTAGTATGTATGTCCCGATGTTGTTACAGCGATTAGTGAAAGGGATTATTATAAAATGAATCTTAAAATATCAAAACTATATACTTTAGAAAAAGAATTTAGAACACATTTCTTAATAGGGATATTTTATATTTAAAAAAAAGAATGGCGTATAATTCTGTCTGTTCAGGAAGTAATGTCTGGTTTAAATTGTTATAAAATATAGTAAATGATTTGTGAGGAATAAATGAGAATAGTTTTAATAAATCTGGGGTATAGGAAACCAATGTATCCGTTGGCTACACCACCAATGGGTATTATGTATCTTGCTGGTTATTTAAAAAGAGAAATCGAAAATGTAGAGATAAAATTAATCAATCAAAAAGTAAAAAATGATACACCTGAAGAACTTGCAAAAAAAATATATTATTTTTCACCAGATATTGTCGGCTTATCATCATCTACAGTTTTTGCAGGTTTGATACCAATAATCTCTGAAAAAATAAAAGAATTGCTTCCCAATTGTTGGGTTGTATTAGGAGGCCCCCATGCTTCATCGGTAAAATCACAAGCTTTTTCAGAATGTGAAAATTTAGATGTAGTAGTGCCAGGAGAAGGCGAAATTGCATTTAAAAATATAGTAGAAAGTTATCCATCTAAAAGTTCCCTCAAACTTGTCCCAGGCTTAATATGGAAAGAGGAAACAGGAGAAGTTATTGAAAATCCAGGGGTATTACCAATTGAACAGGATTTAGATAAACTTCCTTTACCTGACTACGATTTAATTAATATCCAGCAATACTGGAAACTGCAATCAATGACACCTTTACCTCCAAGAAAGTATATGTGTTTGGTTACCAGTAGAGGTTGTCCTTATCAGTGTATGTGGTGTCATTCTATATTTGGGAAAAAAATACGATTTTGTTCTCCCGAACGAATTATTGAAGAAATTGAATGGTTAAACCACAAATATGGTGTTAATGAATTTGAATTTCTTGATGATAATTTTAATTTTAACAAACAGAGGGTAATACAATTTTCTGAATTAGTGAGACAAAAAGGGTTAAACATTAAAATAACATTTCCCAATGCGATTAGAGGGGATTTAGTTACAGAAGATGTTGCAGAGGCTTTGTGTTCTGCTGGTACTTATATGTCTTCTTTTGCTTTAGAAACAGGTTCACCACGAATGCAAAAGTTTACCTGTAAGAATCTGGATATTCCCAAATTTATAAAAGGGATAGAAATAATGGTAAATAAGGGGGTATATGCCAATGGATTTTGTATGATGGGATTTCCGACAGAAACAGAAGAAGAACTTCAAATGACGATAGATGTGGCAACAAATTCAATGTTACATACTGCAAGTTTCTTTACAGTAATACCTTTTCCCGGAACACCATTATTTGAGTGGCTTAGACAAAATCGCCCTGAAAAATTAAAAAAGTTTGATTATATGAACATAGATTTTGCTGGGGCAAAAATTAATCTTACTGACTTACCTGATGATGTTCTTTTTTATTATCAAAGAAAAGCAAACAGACAGTTTTTTTTAAAACCGAGTAGAATTTATAGGTTACTAAAAGTGTATCCACGACCGTTGTCACTTATTAGATATGTTCCGATTTATCTTTATAGAATGACAAAAAATATTTTTCAGATATAAAAAGGTTTATATTTGAAACACAATAAATTTTAGTTTTATATAGCACTGTTATGCTTAAACTTTATATTTTAAATATCGTTTTTGGGCATTTTATGATAAAATTAATTTTCGCAAAAAGACAGCAAGGCTTTATCAAAAAGAACAAATCCATATTTCTCAAATTTATTGACAAATTGACATGTAGTAAAAAAGTTATCTTTTTTATTAATTAGAACATCAATTATATCACCATAGAATAGATATAAATTATTACTTATTTGATATGCTTTTTCGGTATATAATTTTGCCTTATCAAACTGACCTTCTTTATGTAGAATGATTCCTTCTAATAAGTAGAGTGATGCAAAATTAGGGTATTCTTGAATTAATTTTAAGCAAATGTTATTAGCGACTTCTAACTCATTATCATAAATCATATTAGATATAATAAGAATATAAAAGACGGGAAAGTGGGGATAAATAAAAAAATTATTTCGTAAAACTTTAAGTCTTCGATTTCGTTCAGTTATGTCTTGTGTATCTAATTTAAATTCTGTTAATAGAGACTCATAAAGTATGCTATTTAATGTAGTAGGCATATAAACATTTTCATTTATAGGAGTATTTTTGTGATTTTTTGTAACCTTACCGACATATAAGTTGTATTGTCCTGGAAAGAGTAGCCAATTCACTTTCATATTGTTTTTTTCGAAATAATCTGATAATAAAGATTCTGGATTCTCAATCCTAAAAGATTGAATGGAAACGGGTTCCATAAGAAGATAAACAAAATTATTAATATTACTTTCGGAAAATAATATTTTATAAGATTTATCTATAAAACTATTTAATGATAGGATGGGTATAAACTCAATGTCATCTCTCTGAAGATATAATTTACCCACATCGTAAATAGAAGAAAATCTTTGACCTAAAAGTATTCCATTTAATGGAATTTCTTTTTTGAGGTATTCAAATGCACCTTTATAATCTGTTCTATTCTTAAAACAAATTAAACTTAGTGATTGTGATAAAAAACAAGATAAAAAGAGAATAATGAATAAGAATTTTATGTGTTTATATTTAATCTTATATATTAAGAAAGAAACGCATAGGTAATATATTGGCAATGTATACATAATGTACTGAATTGTAAGAAAGGAATTTTTGGTTATAATTTGTAAACAGAGGAAAAGAAAGATAGGAACAATTAAGATATAAAATA
This sequence comes from Candidatus Hydrogenedens sp., assembly GCA_035361075.1. Lineage (NCBI taxonomy): Bacteria > Pseudomonadati > Candidatus Hydrogenedentota > Candidatus Hydrogenedentia > Candidatus Hydrogenedentales > Candidatus Hydrogenedentaceae > Candidatus Hydrogenedens > Candidatus Hydrogenedens sp. The sequence continues at coordinate 4,487 of DAOSBX010000002.1, forward strand.
AGAATGATTCCTTACCATTTTTATTTTTTATGAAATTGAATATATAGGTTACTATAAAAAATAAAACAAATATTATTAATGAATAAGCCAATAAGTAATCGAACATATACCAATAGGGAAGTACGAATTTCCAAAAAGAACAATGAATAATAGACAAATTGTTAGTTTTCCATTCAGGTAGTAAATCTTTTGATAAACCTACACTATCATTACAAAATAGTGAGATGAAAATATCTTGGATGTTAGAATTCACTTTATATGGTTCATTGGATGTATATAAAAACGTTTTCTGGTTGAAGAACCATATTGACCATGTTATACAGCTTAAAAAGGATTGAAATGACCATAATACAAAAAATCGAAATCTTATTACTCTAATGAAGAAAAATATAATTACTATTTGTATTGCAGGAACAAAAATGTAGGTAGCATGGAGCCATGGTAAAATTAAGTTTGATAACAACCCAATAATTAACCATTTATATTTCTTTTCTTCATATATAAAGTTCAAAATAGAATAAAACGAAAGTAAAGAAAAGAAAAGGCAGAAAGAGTAGCACTTAATTTCTTGGTGAACCCAAATATTCATAGGTGAAAAACAAAAGAATAACGAGGCAAGAAGTCCTGTTTCCATTCCTCCGATTTTTTTACCCATTGCGTATACAATAACAATTGATCCTAAACCGAAGAAAATAGGTATCAATCTTAACGCAGGTATTGAGTGGTGAAGAAGATTTGAAAAAATATAAATGATAGTTGGCGTTAACGGAGATAAACTATAATCAGGGTGGTTAGCAAAAAAAGCACTTAAATATGTAGAAAAATCAAAAATATTAATATTTGAAAGGAAAATAAATTCATCAAATGTTATAGATTGCTTATGTAAATTATATATCCTTACGAAAAAAGATAAGATAAGAATAAAAAATAGTAAAATATATTCTTTGCTTCGTTTAGACATGATGATATCTTGTTTGTAATTATAGTAAAACATTACTACAGTAGAATACTAAGAATCATACCATTTCGGCTTCCATAATTTTTGAATACCAGCATACCCCTCGTATTTCTTCTTTCCTAACAATGCAAGGACAAAGTCTCTTATGTATAGTTTTGCAAAAGAATATGCAAGCCACCAATGTAACCTTCTTCTTTGTGTATGCGGAGAGAGTAATCCTTTAAGATATTTTATTTTTTGTTTTGATACGAAATCCATTTGAATTCTTTTGATATGAGATGATACTTCTTCTCTGCTCATATATTTTGTCCTTATAACGGGGTAGAACATATCCCATTTTGAGAAATCCCATTCTTCTATATATTCTTTGTATTTTTCAAATGAAGGGGTTCCTGGATATGGCATTATAGCATGGACTGGGGCAAAGTCTACATGACTTTTCAAAATATATTCGAATAGTTTGTCAAAGTCTTCAGGCTTATCATCGGGCAGTCCAGTAATGAATGTTGCTTGTCGGAATACTTGAGGGTATTTTTTTTCTAACATGTGACAACATTCTATAAAGGTATTTGCACTGATGCCTTTTTTGCCTATCTTTTTTAACTCTTCATCAGTTGCTCGCTCGGGACCGAATAAGCAGTGTATAAGTCCTGCTTTTACCATTTTTGCTAACACCCCTGCCTTTTCTTGTTCTAATAGTAAGTCAGCACGGGTAAAAGCAAAAGATTTAATTTTGTATTTTTTTGCTAATATCAAGTCTGAAAATGTATCTTGCCATTCAGTACTAAAATTCCATGTGCCATCACACCAAAAGAAAAAGGGAACGTTCCATTTTTCATGTAAATATCCTATTTCTTCCGCCATTCTTTCTGGACTTTTATATCTTATTCGCGGTGTAAATTTTAGTTCCCCGTTTTCATCTAAAAAATGTTCTCCTTCTGTATGAGACCATGTACAATACTCACATCCGAACAGACAGCCACGACTCGCCTGTGCTGGCATTGCTCTTCTAAGGAACATCCCAAAAGGACTATAATTATTTACATTTAATAAATCATAAGCTGGGTATGGTAACGAGTCTAAATCTTCAATTAATGGCCTTGGTGGAGTTTCTATAATTTTTTCGCCTTCTTTATAGGCTATTCCTTTAACCTGTTTTACATCTTTGTCTTCTCTTAGGCAATCGATAAGTTCTCTGAATGACTCTTCACCTTCATATCTAACAATAAAATCAATGTGGGGAAAATTATTTAATGTATATTCAGGCACATGAGAAAAGAAAGGACCACCTGCTACAGTTATACAATTAGGATTTGCTTTTTTTGCTAATTCTAATGTTTTTGCCCCTTCAATATGATAGCAAATCATATCGCCAACGCCAACGATATCAGGCTTTTCTTCTTCTAAAATTTTGTAAAGCGTTTTGAATCCGATTTCTTCATTACAACAATCAACAATTTTTTGAGTAACATCAGGTACTTTAGATCGTATATATCCAGCTATTGTCGCAAGGTTGAGAGGAGCCAAAACATTGTCAGATTTGTTTAATAGTGGCCATAAGTGGTAAGGAGGTCTTATATACAAAATCTTAATATTCTGTTTGCTTTTTAAAGGATTCGATTCCATAATACACTCCTAACAAATTAAGATATGAAAACAATGTTGAAACATAACGAAAATATAACAGCATTAATATGAATATAACGTATGTTTTAATAATGAAAATTTATGTTTATAAAATTTTATTCCGATAATTTTATATTATTTGTAATTATAAAATAAACTTATAAATAGCCAAGCTGTCTAAGTTGATTAATTCTTTCTTCTGTTGGCAATCCTATTTTTTGTTCTTTTTTAATATCTGTTTTTGTAGCATTATCTTTTTGTAGATTATTAGATTTTTGGGGTGATTCTGAATTACTTTCCATTTTCTTTCTAACTAATTTTATACCCATTATGTTGCACCAAATATTGTTGTTGCCAGGTTCAAAAGATATATGTAGTTGATTTTTGCTGTCTACATTTGTAGAACCAACTTTTCTATATCCTATCTCCATATTTTCGCAATCACTTTTGTCAATAATAATTGGTTCATTTTCTATAAGAGAAACCTTTACAGAGGAAAGAGGATGTCCATAAAAATCCTTATTACATGGGGATTTAATATAAACTTCGTATTCACCTTGTTTTATATTAAAAATAAATGATAATGGTTTCACATTTTCTTGCCAGGGTTGAGTCCATAAAACAAAACCATCAGTATCAAAACCCCATTTATTATCTAATGTGTAATGTTCATAGTCCCCACTATGACTAATAACTTCATCTTTATTTTCAACATATCTGGGAATAACAAATGGACTAAAGGGGATATAATAAATATCGGGTTCTTTCTCTTTATATTTATTATATTTGGGTATAATATTAGTTTGTATATACATTTTTGCATTTTCAAATTCCTGAGGAGATTCAGAAGATAAATCAAAGACAGGAAATTTCTTTTCATTTGCAAAAATTTTATCTTTGATAAAGTTATCTTCTTTATTTTTTGTCCAAAAGAAATAGCGGTTATCGATTTCGTGATACTCTAATTTAAACTTAGTATCTGTAATAACAAACATTTGATGTGATTCATACCCTTTTTCTACTTCTATTAAATTGAGATAGGATTCTGGCTCGAGATAAAAACATTTAGAAAAAGCATAAGGACGATTTATTTGTTGAGTCTTATTTTTTATAAAATATGGAGTAAGACTTATTCCATCAAATTTTGCAGATGTTTTTAACTGAAGTAAATCAACAATAGTTGGCACTATATCTACATTTTCTGTAATCCCATTAAAACTAACATTTTTAGGTATTCCTTTTCCATAAAAGATTAAAGGTGTTCTTAAGAGAGCGTCATAAGAAATAGGGGGATGTCCCCAGAGCATACCATCTTCTCCTAATAATTCACCGTGGTCAGCACATAGAATGATTAGGGTATCTTGTAAAATATTCAATGTTTCTAATTTCCACATAAGAAGTGAAAACTGTTGGTCGGTATATAATAAAGAGCCATCATAGATGGCATTAAGAAAATCAGTCTCAAACGGTGTAAGCGGTTTTAATATGTCTCTTTCGTTACTTCCAATAGCAAGTTCTCTTCTTCTATCTTCATTTATGTTGCTTTTTATATCGTCTGTTACCCAAAGGTCATAAGGAGGTGTTAAGATGTGTGGAAAATGAGTATCAACAAGATGAATGTAAATGAATATATTATTACCTTTATTTTTATCAAGGCATGAAAATAATTCCTTATTTAAGTCACCAAACTGTGGAACATTATCTGTAGAAGATTTTACAAGTATCGCTTCATCAAAAGATTTTACTAATGGGCTATCATCTGAAAACCAAGAGTGAGTTGTTATAAAGATAGTATGATAACCATTTTTTTTGAAAATTTCAGTTATCAATTTTTCATTTTCATCTTCTGCCCGTTTACATTCTATAGTATCAAGGGATTCGTGTAGCATTGGAGGAAAATATCTTGAATATAAAATAGTTGGAACAGAAAAGAATGTATTTAAACCCTGGGTGTAATTATTCATAAAAATAGCCCCATCAGAAGCAATTTTATCAATTGTTGGCGTTGTCTTTCTTTGATAACCGTAGCAAGACATATGGTCAGCACGTAATGCATCAAAGAGAATAAGAATTACTTTTGAAGGTCTTTCAATTTTATTTGAATCTTGGGCAGAAACAATAAAGGCTAATAGTAAAAACCAGAGAAAGAAAACCACTATTATTTTTGTTCTATTCATATTGATGGTTCCATTTTAGAGATTATAACAATAACAGGATTAATAGCAATAAATATCAGTATTATTAAACAAAAAAAATTACTCATAATATTAACATAATGAAACCATTTTGAACCATGAAGGGAATATAAATTAATATATTAGATTTTAATGTTTTTATATCAAGGAGTAATTAAATGAAAAAGTTGATGTTTGGGAATGAAGCGATAGCCTTGGCAGGGATTCATTCAGGAATTACTTTAGGAACTGGCTATCCTGGAACTCCGTCTACGGAGATTTTGGAGTATTTTTCGGAGTATGGAGGAAAAGCCCAATGGTGTCCTAATGAAAAAGTGGCACTTGAAGTGGGTATCGGTGTCGCTTTTGCAGGTGGGAATGCCTTAGTGACGATGAAACATGTGGGGCTTAATGTAGCATCGGACCCATTGTTTACAGTTGCTTATACAGGTGTGGAAGGTGCTCTTGTTATTATTTCTGCGGATGACCCCGATATGCATTCCAGTCAAAATGAGCAGGATAATAGAAATTATGCCCGTTCTGCGGGGGTAATGATGTTAGAACCGTGCGATAGTCAAGAATGTTACGATTTCTTTTTTGAAGCAATTCGACTTTCAAAAGAATGGAAATTGCCCGTTATTCTCAGACCAACAACGAGAGTATGCCATTCCATGTCTATTGTAGAATTTGAAGAAAAAGAATATAATCCCGTATTACCAGAAAAATATAATCCAGATAAACCAGGTCGAGTTATGATTCCTGGTTATGCAAGACCTGCTCATAGAAGATTAAGGGGAAAATTGGCACAAATTAAGAAATGGAATGAATCTTTTGGACCCAATAAGGAAGAAATTAAATCTGAAGAGTTAGGAATCATAACTTCGGGCGTCTCATATCTTCATGTTTTAGAAGCAGAACCCAATGCATCTGTTTTGAAAATCGGAATGTGTTATCCATTTCCAGAAGAGAAGGTACGAAGCTTTGTGAGGAAGCATAAGAAATGCATAGTTATTGAAGAAGGAGACCCCTTTTTGGTGGAAAATTGCCGGTATCATGGAATACCCGTTGAAGAGAAACCAGAGATGTATCGCTTCGGAGAATTAAATGTAAATAGGGTTCGACGAATTTTGAAAGGGGATACCTCTCCAGAACCACAGATAAAACGGGGAAGACCGCCAAGATTATGTGATGGTTGTCCACATAGAGCAACTTTTACCTTATTAGGAGAAATGAATTGTATTATTACAGGTGATATTGGATGTTATACCCTAAGCGTATTACCTCCTTTTCAGACTATGGACTCTTGTGTATGTATGGGTGCCAGTATTACTGTAGGACTTGGTTTAAGACACTCATTACCACCTGAAGAAGCAAAGAGGGTCGTCAGTGTAATAGGGGATAGCACATTTATCCATAGTGGATTACCTGGTGTCATAGAAATGGTATACAACCCGCCACCAACGGGGCATGTCATTATAGTTCTTGATAATAACACAACTGCGATGACAGGTATGCAAGAGCACCCTGGAACAGGTAAAAAATTAAATCATGAACCAACGAATCAGGTAGTAATTGAAGATGTTGCAAAAGCTATTGGAGTAGAGAATGTAATTGTTACTGACCGTGTCTCTGTACTTGAAAAATCATTAGAGGAAGCACTTAACAATAACAAAACAAATCTTATTGTTATGAGAAAGACATGTGCCTTGTTAAGAAGAAAACAACAGAAAACTGAAACACACCAGACAACAGGAGACAAGACGAATGTTACACCAAGAGGTAATTAATATTGTTTTAGCAGGTATTGGAGGAACAGGAGTTATCTTATCTTCAAATATCGTGGCAGACTCAGCATTCCTTGCAGGATATGATGTCCGAAAGAGTGAAATACATGGTATGAGTCAACGGGGAGGTTCTGTATCCAGTGATGTACGTTTTGGTAAAAAAGTTTATAGTCCTATGGTTCCTGATGGGGAAGCGGATTTTCTTCTTGTTATGCATCCTGATGAGTTAGAAAATAATTTGTATCGCTTAAAACCTAATGGAATAGTAATAGATATATCTATTATTGTAGGTGAATCGAGAGAGTTGTCTCTGCTAAATGATGAGAAATACTTGCCAGTAAATCAAAAAAACTTTAACATTTGCCTTTTAGGAGCCTTGAGTAATTATTTAGATATTCCTTATGACTGCTGGAATAAAGCAATATTTTCTAATTTACCAAAGAAAGTTCACGAACAAAATAAGGGTGTCTTTGAATACGGAATGAGACTGACGGAAGAAGTAAAACAGAAATAGTATTTTATATCCCTCACAATTTGTATAATTAATAAAATATTTGTTTTTATTTGAACATGGTAAAGAAATCTAAAGGATGGAATATGAAAACAAATGAATATATTGTTGGTGTAGATATTGGAGGGACAAAAATATTATCAATTGTTGTAAATGGCAAATTTAATATCATCTCAAGATGTCGCAAAAAGACTAAGGGTTGGTTAAAAGATACGAAGCCAGAGAATCGAATTATACAGACAATAGAAGAGTCTATAGAAAAAGCAGGCAATCCAAAGATTATAGGAATAGGTGTTGGTGCACCAGGACCTGTTGACCCTAAAAATGGAATTGTTATAAATACTCCTAATCTCGGTTGGGAAAATTTTCCCATAGCAGAAATTCTTTCAAAACATTTTTCAGTACCCGTTGTTTTAGATAATGATGTAAATCTCGGAACGTATGCGGAGTGGCAATTTGGGAAATATAAAGACGCTAAACATGTTGTGGGTGTTTTCCCAGGAACTGGTATAGGTGGAGGACTTATTATAAACCGCAAAATTATTCATGGAGCAAGTGGAGGTGCGGGTGAAGTAGGACATATGACATTGCAGATTGATGGGCCACCATGTGGTTGCGGGAAAAGGGGATGTTTAGAGGCATTAGCTTCACGGATTGCCATCACAAAAGAAATATCAGCCCTTGTTTTACGTGGCGAATCTGAATTTCTTTCCGAAGTGGTTGGAACAGATATTTCAAAAATACGTAGTGGTGTTATTGCAGAGGCGATTCGAAATGGAGAAAAGAAAGTTGAAAATATTGTACGGAAGGCAGCATACCTTACAGGAGTGGCTATTGCTAATCTTATAAACATATTAAGTCCAGAATTAGTTATATTAGGAGGTGGACTTATCGAGGCGTTAGGGGATATATATGAAGAAGAAATTCAAAAAGCAGTAAAAGAACATGCTATGCCTTTTCTTAGAAAGAAAGTTTCAATAGAAATAGGTAGATTAGGTGATGATGCTGTGGCATTGGGTTCTGCGTTGTTGTGTGCAAAGAAAAATGAAATAATATAAAAGAAAGTAATAAAAGTAATAACAGGAGAAGAAAAATGAATTTGAACTGGATGTTTGTAAAATCTAAATTAACTCCTCCTATGGACCCTAATTTTATTCCCCCCAAGTTAGTAAATGAACAATTTAAAAGTAAAGTTAAAGAAACAAAAGATGCGGTAAAAGTCGTTATTGCTCTGGAGAGATTAAATAAGTCGATTTCACGGTTTGAAACAAAAATATTTCCAGAAGGGCATCCTTTGTTTGAATCAAGTTATTTTTATATCGAACGGATTCTAAAATTTTTATTGTGGCAAAAAGGAGGATGGAAAATATATATTTATGCTCCAAAACAATTAATTCAATATATAGAAAAAACATATTCACCTCAGGGGGAGAGAGCATTTGATTATAAATTTATGGGTGAAGATGTATATGAGCAACTATTTACAATAGTGCCATGTAAATCAGAAGAGGAAGTTCCCCTTGCAAATGAGACATCTCAACGTTTAGGTAGACATACCGAAGGGTGTAGAGTTGGATTTGATTTAGGTGCTTCTGACCGCAAAGCGTCAGCCGTTATTGACGGGGAAGTAGTGTATAGTGAAGAAAAAATTTGGGAACCTCGTAAACATTCAGACCCTGCTTATCATTATAATGAAATAATGACAGCGATAAAGACAGCAGCATCAAAAATGCCACGTTTGGACGCAGTAGGGGGAAGTGCTGCAGGGGTATATGTCAATAATCGTGCAATGGTAGCTTCTTTGTTTAGAGGTGTCCCGAAAGAACGATTTCATGAAGTGCACGAGTTATTCAACCGTATGGGTGAAGAATTAGGTGTTCCTCTTGTTGTCGTAAATGATGGTGAAGTTACTGCATTAGCTGGCTCTATGTCCATTGGTGATAATTCTGTTTTAGGAATTGCATTAGGTTCCAGTGAGGCGGGGGGATATGTTACCCCTTCGGGGAATATTACTGACTGGCTAAATGAACTTGCTTTCGCTCCAGTAGATTATAATCCGAATGCACCTGTGGAAGAATGGTCTGGTGATAAGGGAGTAGGTGCTAATTATTTCTCACAACAATGTGTGTTTAGACTTGCTCCGAAGGCAGGAATAAAAGTCCCTGACAATATTACAGATGCAGAAAAATTAAAGTTAATACAGGATGAATTAGAAAAAGGGAATCCTGAAGTCATTAAAATATGGCAAACCATGGGAGTCTATTTGGGTTATACCCTTGCCCATTATTATGATTTCTATGAAATAAAACATGTGCTTATTTTAGGAAGATGTACATCTGGTAAGGGTGGTCCTATTATGCTGGATGAATGCCTAAATGTTTTAAAAATAGAATTCCCAGATATCAGTGAAAAAATAAAAGTGCAATTACCTGATGAAAAAAATAGAAGGGTTGGTCAATCTATCGCTGCTGCAAGTTTGCCTGAACTCAAAAAGTAAGGTCAAGTAGATTTACTTTTCTTTTCCGCTTCTTTGATTTTATGCCACGAATTCCATGCTTCTTCTTCTGTAACTGCTTTTTTGTCTCCAAAGACATGTTCATGTCGTCGTATCATTTTTTTGTGGGCACATTGTAATGCTTCTAATAAATTTATTTTTCCTTCTGATTCTCCTGCAACTGCTGAAGCAATCAATATAAATAAAACATCTCCAAACTCTTCATTTATATCTGAATTGTTGCCTTTCTCCAATGCTTCTATATACTCTTGGCATTCTTCATTTGCATATTTGGCAAAATCTAAAGATGTTTGTTTTCGATCCCATGGACAACCTTCTGGGCTTCTTAAATATCGTGCAAGTTCAATTAAAACCTCAAATACTTCTCCTGCTTCATTTTTATTAAAATTTAATAAATCTTCTTTTTTCATATAAACTCCAATTGAATAATTGTTAGTAATTCTAAAAAGCCATTATAAAGAAATATTAAAAGAAAACACAAAGAATATTTCTACATCGTTTTTTACCATCCAACAAACAAAACTCTCAATGTAATATGATATATTGTGTATAAATAAAAGAACACCTTAAAAAGATATAGGGGTTGTTTTTATGAAAATACATTTTTCTGGTATCGGTGGAACCGCAATGATAGGCGGAGCTTATTTAGCAAAGCAGAAAGGCTATGAAATTCGAGGGAGTGATAATCCTTTATACCCTCCCACGTCTATTTTAGTTAAAAAACTATCTGTTCCAATTTATGAATGTTATAAATCGAGTAATTTAGATTGGGGTCCTGATATTGTCGTTATTGGTAATGCCCTTAGTCGTGGAAATGAAGAAGTCGAAACAGTATTAGATAAACGAATGACTTATACAAGCTTACCAGAATGGTTACGATATAACATATTACAAAAGAGAAAGTCTATTGTCGTTTCAGGAACTCATGGAAAGACAACAACGACTTCTTTAATAGCATGGATTTTGAAGGTTGCTAATATGAAACCTGGATATTTGATTGGGGGATATCCTATCGATTTTGAATTTCCTGCTGAGTTAGGAGAAGAAAATTCTTATTTTGTAATTGAAGGTGATGAATATGACACGGCATTTTTCGACAAAAGAGCAAAATTTCTTCATTATTTACCACAGGTTGTTGTAATTACATCCCTTGAATATGACCATAGTGATATATATAACAATATTCATGAAATTGAGAAGGCATTCCAATTATTGTTAAGAACCGTTCCCTCTAAAGGACTTGTGTGTTTATGTGGCGATAATAACGCACAAATTTTGAAAGAATATTGTTTTTCACAGAGTATCACTTATGGATTTTCAGACGAATGTCTCTGGAAAACGAAGGTTGAATTTAGTGCAGATAATAAACAAATGGAACAACATATATATTATAAAGATAAATATTTAGGAAAAGTAACAACATCCTTATTTGGTAATCATAATGCCCTTAATATCCTTTGTGGGGTGGCTGTTACTCACTCATTAGGTATTCCTTTTTCTGTTATAAGGGATGGGATAAGCAGTTTTAGAGGTGTCCGAAGAAGGCAGGAGATATTTTTTATGGCACAGGGCAAGACCTTTATTGATGATTTTGCACATCATCCAACTGCTATTAAAGAAACATTATTATCGTTCAAAATGAAATACCCTGATAAAAGAATAATTGCTGTCTTTGAACCACGTTCAAATACTACTGTAACAAATATATTTCAAAATGAGATTACAGACGCTTTGTCATTAGCAAATGAGGTGTGGATAACACCTATTTATAGAGAGGAGAAAATACCAGAAGAGAAAAGATTAAATAAAATAGAAATTGTCGAAATTCTTAATAAAAGAGGTATAAAAGCAAATAATGCCAAAACTTATGATGAAATATTTCAATACCTATGTAATAATTTAGAAGGGGAAGTAATAGTGATTTTGATGAGTAATGGTGCTTGTGGTCATTTAAGAGAAAACATCCAAAATTATTACTCTAAGAAATAATATGTTTTATTTAAAAATAGCAGATGTTTTATTAACTGTTATACATCTTATTTTTATAGTTTTTATATTATTTGGGTGGATTCCAATTAAATTGAGGAAGGTCCATTATATATCAATGTGGATAGTATTTATATCATGGTTTTTGTTGGGTCTATATTTTGGTTTGGGTTATTGCCTGTTGACAGATTTACATTGGAAAATAAAGATTAAACTTAACGAGGTAAACCTACCATATTCATTTATAAAATATATTCTCGACAGAATAACTAAAAACGATTTTGATGAAACAATGATTAATTACGTAACAGTAGTAGTTTTTATATTCATTTTTATCCTATCGACTTATTTTTTTATTAAGGATAAGAGAAGTAAAAAAACAACTTAAAAGGCGTTTAGAAAAACAAAGTAAAAAGCAAGTATAATATTGGCAAAATCCCCTTTATAGTCTGAAAGAAATAAGGATGTTTTTATGCCTTTTATACGAGGATTTAAAGCACTTCATTATAATCCTGAGAAAATAGATGATTTTGCCAATGTTATTGTTCCGCCTTATGACATTATAAATTCAGAAATGAGAGACAATCTGGCAAAGAGAAGTGAATATAACTTTGTTCATATTGACCTACCTATTGACACAAATTGCAAAAGTAAATATGAAAATGCAGGAGAATTATTTAAGGAGTGGCAAGAAAAGGAGATTTTTATCCGTGATAGTCATATTAGTGCTTATTGGCTAAGGCAACGTTTTACAGATATACGGGGTATTCAAATGGAAAGATTAACATTGTTGTCGTTAATAAAAATTCCATTGCATGGGGAAGAAAATCAGATTCTACCCCACGAGAAGACATTTGAAAAGCCGATTGAGGACAGACTTTCTTTGATGAAGACTACAAATGCACAGTTAAGTCCTGTATTTTTGATTTTCTCCGATACAGAACGACATATTAACAAAGTTTTTTATAATTTAATAAAGAATGAAAACAAACAACCCGAAATATGCGTTACAACCATTGATGGTGTTTTTAATGAGATATGGCAAACACGATGGATTGAAGAGTTGACAGAGATATTTAAAGATAAAACATTATATATTGCAGATGGTCATCATCGTTTTAAGACAGCAAAACATCTTCTTCAAGAAAAACTGGGTTCGGTAGAGGAAATTAAGAAAGATAGGAATATGATAGAGCCATATTTTTATCTTTTTACTGGTTTAGTTGCGTTTGAAGACCCAGGGTTAATAATAAATGCACCTCATAGAGTTATCAAAAATATAGAAATAGATTATGACAGTTTTTTTTCTAAATTAAGTGTTTACTTTAATATTGTGCATATTGAAGGAAATCCCATAGATTATATACATAAAAGAGAGAATAATTGCGGAGATAAAAGTAAAACATCTCGGTGTTTTGGATTTGTAGATAAAAACAAAGGAAGGTTTATCCTTGAACTTAAAGAGGAAGGGCTGAAAAGACTGATAGAGAAGCAGAATACAAAAGCATTACATGAGACAGATGTATATGTACTTCATAAATTACTTTTTGAGGAAGTTCTAAAACTTACTCCAGAAAATCCCTTAATTTATGAGACCAATCCTTTCCGTTGTATTGAAATGGTAGAGATGGAAAATTGTTCGATGGCTTTCCTCATAAATCCTATTTCGCCACACACAATAAAAAAATGTGCAGATAACCATGAGTTTATGCCTCAAAAGGCAACATACTTCTTCCCTAAAATACCCAGCGGACTTATTGTATATGAACTTTCAAATGAAAGTTTATAAATATCTATTTGCCCATAATCATTTTAACAATGTTACTTATTACTGGGACATTCCATCCAGCCATAGTGGCACCAACCCCTGCCATTATTAAAACAAGAAGAATAGCCGCAATTGCTGCGATCGTTTCACGTACTTTTGTAATAGACATATACTGTTCCTTTTATTAGGTCAGGTTTAATACGTTGTTTTATATGCCAAACATGGCAAGAGTATAAATAGGATAAACTTATATCCTATCTATTTCTAATTTTTTACTTGTTTAATTTAGAAAGAGCATTGCTTACAATTTCCATAAGTTTTTTGCCATATTGTATGTATGAATTGTAAAGTTGTTCTTCACTCTCTGCCTGTTGACCCGTGTGAATTACAGCTGCAAGATGAGGTTCAATAGAGAACCCGCCATCATAACCAGATTTTAAAAGATCAAATATAATTTCAGGGACATATCCATCACCTTCCCCACAAAGACAATAAACATCCTCACCATTAATTTTTTTAGCATCCTTAATATGAACATATACAATATCTTTTTTTACCTTCAAATAATACTCCCATGCATCTTGTCCATAAGTCACTGGATTCCCAGTGTCAAAAACGACTTTCAACGCAGGACTATCCACCTCACCTAAAAGAATATTGCTATTGTCTGCAGATAAACCGCCCCAACCACTACAATTTTCATGAACAAGGATAACACCTCCATCCTCTGCAATTTTTGCCAACTCTTTCATCCTTCTTATGGCTTCGTTTCTCCATTCTTTTTCGTCAATAGGATTTTTAGGGTCATTAGGATAACTCATAACGCGAATAAATTGAGTATTAAGTTGATGCATTCTGGGAATAGCATTTTTCAAATCGTTAATATCAATTTGTGGGTCACATGTGATAGGTCGTGCCCAATTTGCAATAGCACTTGCAAAGCACGAAACCTTCATTTGATTTTTCTCTAATTCATCTTTAACGTAATTAAATACCTCTTCTGAAACCTGTGTGAAGTTTACGCCATCGACCATTCTTAACTCCATGTATGACCATCCCAATTCTTTATGTGCTTGTATCTGTTTTTGAATAGATTTGCCAGCTTCGTCGCTAATACCTGAATAAAACATAATATTTCCTTTCTTTTTATATTATATTAAATAATACTTTTTATCATTTGTGCTGAGGCTTTAATATAGTCTAATTTTTCAGCTTCAGATTTTGTATTATATTCCATGTGAATGGATATTGGACCCTTAAATGCCCCCTGTTTAAGAATAATATCAAACATTTCTTTTACAGGGACACAACCCTTTCCCAAGGGAACCCAGTTAGTTTTGTTATTTTCAACTGTAAAATCTTTTACCGCTATCATTCGTATCCATGGAAGTATGGCTATCGTGTTTGCTTTCCATGCCCCACCAAATCCTTCCGCTTTAACATGCCCTATATCAAAATTTGAGCCTAAATAGGGTGAATTAATCTCTTGAAATACTTCAATTAGGTCCCAAATGGGCCCACCGAAGTTATTTAAACCACTATGGTTGTGATAGCCTAAGATTACATTATATTTTTCGGCTAAGGTTGTTAATCCCTGTAGGTCTTTTTTCACATTTGAGATTTGTTCTTTAATATTTATTTTATCTTTATAATGATGGTAGCCAATACGAGCATAAGGGATTTTTAAAGCACCTGCGGTTTTTAATATTTGTTCTGCATAAGGTTCTTCAGCACTGAGCAGGCGTGTTGTTATCATTACTACATCTAAGTTATTTTTCCGAAAGATTTCAACAACTTTAGGCAAGTCTTCCTCTACTTTTTCTGGAATTACATGTCCATCATCACGAACCGTTAAATCAATACCGTCAAGCCCACAATCTTCACATGCAACTGCAAGATTTTCCCAATGAAGGTTTTGTAAATATTTTGAAAATACAACGATTTTATTAGAAGTTGTGTTAGTATTATCTGCTTCGTCTTTAGAGTATGCTTTTCGGAATGACTGAGTAAGTAATAGAGAACTTAATACTGTAGATTTTAAGAAGCTTCGTCTGGAATAATGGTTCATTTACAGTTTTTCCTTTTCTTCATTTGTATTTATATTTTTATTGCTTCTATTCCTTGTGGTATTTTTATACGCTTTTCCCGACAGAATAGTTTTTCTTTCTTCTTTTGTCATTGGAGTTCTTGTTGTTTGTGATTTTTTGGCTTTTGTTGTTTTTGCACTATCAGATGAATCATAAATATAAATTTCATGTTTATCCAACCAATCTTTTATTGGTTTAAATACTTCTTCTTCACCGTTTTCACCAAAGGCCAAATCACAATGATTATAATTGTGTTTACAGCCATTATCAGCACTAAGAATAAGCATTTTTTTATCATTAAACTTTAATGAGTTAAAAAAATCTTTAGCACATTCTAAATTGACAAATGGGTCATCAGGGGCATAAAAAAGCAACAAAGGAATATTCAACTCTGATAAATGTTCAAGAATATTAAGTTGACCATTTAGCATTGTCCATTTCTTTTCATTTAACCACGGGATCATCTCTTCCACCATTTTAGTAGAAGGTGGTTCCACCATTTTGCATAAATCCCAAGCAGTCATGTTTGGATTCATATTTGATGGATTAATAGGGAATAGGGAATTACCTATTTTGAAAAATTTCAATATAGGAATTAACATTCTAAATAAAAGAAACACAGCATTCGGGAATTGTTTTTGAATTTTAACGAGTGACAACGGTATAACCATCTCAGTCTTTAAAAAACCTATAGGAGCACCTAATGTAATACCTCCAGCGATTTTTTCTGAACCATAATGAATTAAATATGCGTATAATAACATCCCTCCTAAAGAATGTCCCACCCAGAAAAGTCTTTTATAGCCAGACATTTTTAAAATAAAATCGATAACGCTTGGTAAATCATATAAGAGAACATCATCAATAGTAGCATCATGATGAGTTCTTCCAAATGGAGGTTTTGAAGACTTACAACCTCGCATATCTATAGTCCAACAGTCGAAATTATTATTTTTAAGATAATTTACAATGCTATACTCAAATGGAAGTAAGAAGTTATTCTGGTTTGAGCCAAAGCCATGAACAAAAAGAATAGGTGGTTTCTTTTCAAAATTATTTCTAAATCTGCACAAACGAATTTCCCATAAATCTTTTGTCCGAACATAATAAACTTCATTTGTATTTATTTTCTCTTGATTTGCAATGGTATATATAAAGTACGCATAAGCAATAAGTGCAATTATTACAATGCTAACTAAAAAAATTAATACTGACATAAAAACTTCCTATTATTGTTATTTATGGTTATTTTGTGGTGTTTGAAAATAGTTATAAATCAATGTTGCCAACGTATCACCGATTCCTTTTACACATTTTAATTCTTGAATTGATGCATTTCTTATTTTATCAAAAGACTTGAAGTGTTTTAACAATTTTTCTGTTGTGTTTTTACCCAATCCAGAAATGTTAATAGACGATGATAAGTCTTTTACTAACCGCTTTTTTCTATGATATTGGATTGAAAAACGATGAGTTTCGTCTCGTATTCTTTGAAGCAAAAGCAGGGCGTTAGAAGTTTTGTTCTTGATAATAATTGGATTACATCTGTTGGGTGTAAAAAAACGTTCTTGAGAAGAAGAATTATTTTTAGAAAACGAATAGTTTCTGGCCTTAGCTATACTTACACAATAAACATCAGAAATCGATAAATCATTTAATACAGATAAAGCGACATTCAGCTGTCCTTTACCCCCATCAATAAGGAGTAAATCTGGCAAGGGTAAGTCTGTTAAATCTCTAAACCGTCGTGTAAGTGCATCTCGTAAAGCGAAATAGTCATCATTTATATTGGATGTTTTAATAGAAAACTGCCGATAATCTGATTTTTTAGGTATACCGTTTTCAAACACGACCATTCCGACAACGGTATTATTCCCTTGTAATGTAGAGGCATCAAAACATTCTATTCTTATAGGCATTCTGGGGATGTGAAGAATATTTTGTATTTCTTGTAAAATTGCCCCTTGGTTTGTTTGCAAGTTATATTCCTCACGGAATTTTGTTTCTGCATTTTTTAATGCCAAGTCCAAGAGTTCAGTATTTTTGCCTTTTGTAGAAGATGTGATTTTGACTTTTGTACCTTTCTTTTCAGTTAAAATAGTCTCCAATTGAGATGTTTCTTGTATATGAATAGGTAAAAGAATTTCTTCTGGGACAGATAAATTATGGGTATATAATTCTAATAATAAGGAAGACAAGAACTCAGAGATAGGAATTTCAGTTGGTAATTTTATTGTAAAATTATAAGAACCAATAAGTTTACCTTCTTGATAGAAAAGGATTAAAAATACAGCAATTTTATCAGATGAATAAAAGCCCCAAACATCAATATTCCGCGAGTAATTGTTAAGAATTGTTTTTTGAGGTTCCATGATTTTCCGAAGAGCGAACAACCTATCACGTAACAGTCCCGCTTTTTCAAAATGCAATTGTTCTGCTTCTTTTTTAATTTCAAGGGTTAACTCTTTTTCTAATGCTTCTGTGTTGCCTTGCAATACAAGAATGGCTTGATTAACCAATTTAGCATAATCATCTTCGTTAATATAACCGACACACGGTGCTGGACATGTACCCAGTTGATAATATAAGCAAGGTCGTGTTCTGTTATTAAACATGTTATCTGAACAACGTCGCAAGGGCACAACGAAATGAAGTTGTTTATATAGTTCACGGATAGCAGAAGCTACATGAAAAGGACCAAAATACAGGGCATTGTCGTTTTTAGGTTTTCTAACGAAGGTAAGTCGTGGATACTTTTCAGATGGGTCAATACGTAATGATAAGAAGTTTTTGTCATCTTTAAGTCGGATATTATAACGAGGTTTGTGCTGTTTGATAAGAGTATTTTCTAAAAGTAAAGCCTCTTTCTCATTTTTTGTAATGAGATAGTCGATTTTGTGGGCTTTAGAAATAAGAAAACGAATATGATAACGAGTATCATTCAATTGGAAATATGTTCTAATACGAGCCCTTAAATTATTTGATTTGCCTACATAAATAACTTTCCCTTTTTCATCATAAAAAAGATAGCAACCAGGTGAAGTTGGAATAGTATTTAAATCAATAATCTTTTTATTAAAAGTATCGTTAATTAGTTCTGAACTATTTTGAGGATGAACTTTGTTATCCATATATGTATTTTTTAATACAAATCATGTTTCTTTTTGAGAAGCATTGTTATCTTTGGGAACATTACCATTTTTTATGTGAACATCTAACTGTGGGTATGATATTTCTATATTATGTTGCTTAAAGCGAGTATAAATCTCTGATAATAAATCATGCTGTAGTTGAAGATAATAATCAATGTGTGTGAATACACGTAGTTCATACTCTAAAGCACTTTGACCAAAACGAAGAAAATATACATGCGGTTCTGGAGAATGTTCAACAAAAGGATGTGTTTTCGCAATTTCAGTAAGAAGAGAAACAACTTGATTTATATCGGCATGATAACTTACACCGATAGGAATGCATAATCGCACTTTTGGTTCGTTCCTTGTCCAGTTAATTAATTGCTGGGTAAGCAGATCTTTATTAGGGACTATTAACTCTTTATTATCCCAATTTACAATGGTTGTTGAGCGCATTTGTAATGATTTTACTCTTCCAGAGATATCACCTATTGTTACGATATCCCCTATACGTATAGGTCTTTCAAAGAGTAAAATTAGACCAGATACAAAATTAGCGACTATCTCCTGTAATCCGAACCCAAAGCCGACACCTAATGCGGCAACTAACCACTGAATTTTGTTCCATGTAATCTGTATTGCTCCCATTGCCATTATAAAGCCTATTGTAAATACGATATATTTCAAAACGGTAGTAATTGCATATCTCTCACCAGATTGGATTTTTGTATATTTCGAGAGTAAAAAATCAATATAGATAGATAAGTTTTTTACGATAATAATGGTCAGAACAATAATAATGAATGAATTTAAAATGTCTAAAAGACTAACCCAATCATGTGTTAGAGAAGTAGGGGACAACGTGTTATCAGATGGCTTACCTGTTGATGATGGAGGTGTATTAATAACTTCAGAAATAGTGGAACTACTCCAAATGTGTACTTTATCTAAGTAACTTAAAGCAGGAAATATATCAGACCAGATATATACTATTAATATGAATCCCGTAATAAATGCTATAAATCTAATTGCTTTTTTAATTTGTAATAAAAATGCCTCTTGTGTAGATGTCAAGTTATCAGAATTATTGTTTGATTCAATTTCTTTATTAAGAATGGTTGTTTGAACTGTAATATTAGAAATAATAGATTTATCAAACACAGTTTTCCATTGATAATGTTTTATTGAAGTGTCTATAAAACGACATACAATGAAAACAACAGTAATAATAAATAGGGATGCAAATATCTTTTTTGTTAATTCAAGACTACCATAGTTGTAACCAAAAAGATTTAAGAAAACAAGCACTAAACAAATTAATGAAAGAACTAAAAGGGTATGTTTAATATAAATTAATAATTTATTTACATTCTCATCTTTTATGTTATCTATCATGTTATTTAATGTTTTATGGGATAACATTGAGAAGAAAGCGGTAAAAAGTAGGAAGAGAGAAAAAATAGTACGAAAAAAATAATCTGCAAAAGCAGAGTCTGGAATAAATTGACTACTTAACGATATTAGAAATAATAAAATGAGTGAAACAAAGATAAAAACAACAATTTTCGTATAATATTTTTCATATTCTTTGTCGTAGTGTTTTATAAATATTTCACATAAAGAAGGGATATGGAACATTGATGCTATGATTCCAAACCAGATAAGAGGAAGGCATAAAAAACGAATACTTATTGAGATATTATTTGTGATTGGATAATATGGAAATAGAATACTGAGAAGAATACTTATGACAAAAAATAACAATGGTAATAGTGAAACACGACAAAAGAAACAGCCAATAAATAATAGAAGACGTCTGTAAGTAAACTGAAGTGGTGTATTTATATTACATGAAATATGTGTTAGTAGTTTTCCACAATATTTATAAATATAGATAACAATAATTAATCCCAAAAAGAAGGAAGAAAAAACTAAAATTAGGTTGTAAATGATATATGGTTTTTTATAAATATCAGTTTTTAATAAGGAACTAAATAGATTTGTTGCATCTGCTTTTAATGCTTCTAATCGTGGGAAAGGGGAACGAATCCAAATGATATTTTCATCAATATAAGTGTTGAATTCTTTTGTGTGTTCAATCCATAGTTTAATCGTCGAAATGGTTTCTGTAAGTAAAGATATATAAATGTCATAATCGCTGATTAATGAAGATAGGATATTCCTTTGAGTTTTTATTAAATCATCAATAGACTTCTTTATGTTCTTTTTCTCATATTCCGATAGGTTCGTTGTACTTTGTAAAAAGACACTCATAATCTGATTTTCAATATCAGATATTTTAAGTCTCCTTGAGAGTAAATCGTTATAGTCATTTTCAATGGATATTAATTCATTTTGAAGGTCATTTAATATTTTATTTAGTTGACGGACGTTAGGAAGTTTAGATTTTTCCTGACGTAGTGTAAATGCCCATCCAGATGAAAGAATATTTGTTTTTGATTTATTCCTCAAATTGTCAAGCTGGTTTTTTTGTTTTTTATAATCGTCACTATATTTTTTAAGATTATCATTCAAGGATAGAATTTTACTTTCTATCCCACCAGGTTCATTACGTTTTCGAGCCAAAGTTAGATTTTCACTTGCGAATGTTAATAGTTCATTTGTAAAAACTGTTTTTGTTTTTGTTAGTGACTGAAAGGAATCTATAGAATTACGGATATTTTTTTCATCTTCTTCTTGTTTTTTATTATTAGATTCGCTTTTCCAGAATTCATATTCTTTTTCTTTTTGCCGTAGTTCATATTTTACTTTTTCAACTCTTGATGTAATTAATCGTGTTTTAATATCAAAATATTCTAATTCTTTATTATGATATTTTAATTCTTTTTCTAAAGATTTAATCTGAGTGTCTTTAAATAGTTGTTTATATTTTGTAAGTGTTGGATGGTCTAAAGAGATATCCGTAGAAACTGACTCTTTTAAATTATTAATCTGTTGTTTAATGTCACTTATTATTAGAAGTAACGATTTACGGTAGTCATTTCTACCTTCAAGTTCTTTTTGTAAAGTATCGTAGCTATTTTGTAATCGATTATATTCATTTTCAACTTGAAGTAAGTTATAGTTGATTTGTTCAAGAGTTAAATCTTTTGTATTTATTTGGATTACTTTTTCTGGAGATGATAATTGTTCTTCTATTGATTTAATTTCCTCAGGAGCATTTTGAATCTCTTCTTTTAAAGTATCAAGTTGTTGTTTCCATTTTGAGTAGTCTTGAAGTAACAACAAAGTGTCTGATAGTAATTTATCAATGGTATTCTTTAAGTCTTGAGATAAAGATGCATCCTGAGAGATTTCATTTTTATAGTTATTAATTATTTCAGGTGATAATTCAATCTCATCAGAAAAAACAAAGAAGGAGAATACAAAAATAACCAAAAATATATGTAGCATATGTAACATTTTAAACCTTGGCATAGGCATACCTTATTGTTATGGTGTAAAGTATTATTTTATCATGATTTGAAACATAAATAGATTAAATGATATAAAGTAATAATTTGTATTACCAACGTTGTATCATTTCGTTTTATATGTTAACGAATAATTAGGTAAAAATAGTTATGGTTCGTGTTGAAGATTGTTTTTTAAAATTGGGTCCTAAAACTAAATTTTATTGTGAAAACTTTTATGCTCCACCAAAATCAAAGATAGCTTTATGGGGTCCCAGTGGTTGTGGTAAAAGCACATTGTTAAATTTAATTTCAGGATTATTAAAACCAGAACGAGGAAAAATAGTTGTAAATGGTATTGAAATCACAGCACTATCCGAAGCAAAATTAGACCATTTTAGAGGTGAGAATATAGGGTTTATCTTTCAAACATTTAATTTGCTACCACCGTTTTCAGCATTTCAAAATGTATTACTTGGTATGCGTTTTAGTGATACAATTCCTGAATCGATGTGGAAAGAGCAGGCAAAGAAACTCTTAAAACGAGTAGGCTTAGGGAACAGACTATATAATAAACCATCAGAACTTAGTGTGGGAGAACAGCAAAGAGTAGCTATTGCCAGGGCGGTCGCAAATAAACAGAAAATTATTGTGGCTGATGAGCCAACAGGGAGTCTTGACCCTAAAACAGCCCATAGTGTTATGCAATTATTATTAGAACTCTGTGAAGAGCAAGGGGTTACTCTGCTTTTAGTAACACATGATAAAAGCATTGCGGACCAATTACCACAAATCTATGATTGTTCAAATTTAGTTCATGAGGAAGAAAATATATGACACTATGGAGTATTGCATGGGGATATTTGTGGAACAGAAAGTTTACAACATGCTTAACAATACTATCCGTTGCTCTTGCTGTGGCATTAATTAGTTCGGTATTAACTCTAAGAGAGGAAACAAGGAAAAGATTTGAAGAAGAAGGTCAGGCTTTTGATTTGGTCGTTGGTGCAAAAGGAAGCCCATTACAGCTTGTTTTGAGTAGTGTATACTTTATGGATAACCCTACGGGGAATATTCCGTGGTCTGTTTATGAACAAGTTAAAAATGACTCTGAATATGTCCAATCAGCTTATCCCATAGCACTTGGCGATAATTTTGAAGGATTTAGAATAGTTGGAACAGATGTATCCCTATTTGAACATCGATGGATTAGTCCAATTACAGGAGAAGAAAGGCATCCTTTTAAGATAAAAGAGGGGAGAGTATTTAAGGAGCCGTTTGAAGCGGTTCTTGGTGCATTAGTGGCAAAAGAAACAGGATTAAAGGTTGGGGATACTTTTGTAAGTAGTCATGGTTTTATGAAATTGCCTGAGGTTCTTGGTGGGCATGCACATGAACAACATCCATACGAAGTTGTAGGTATATTTGAAAATTCAAACTCGCCTTTTGATAGGGCAATTTTTACATCAGTGGATTCGGTATGGAATATTCATGCTGAACATAATGATGACCATAAAGAACAGGAGGAAAAGGAAGAGGGTGATATTCGCTATGAGGAATGGGGGAAAGACCCTCATTCTATGATAACTGCAATTTTGGTTCAATTACAGAGTCCTGCACTTCGTTTTCAGTATCGTGAGATGATTCGGGAATCTACTGTGGCTATGGCTGCAACCCCTGTTGAGGAAATATCAAAACTATTTGAACAATTTTTAGGGACTGCCAAAACAGTACTTTTGGCAATAGGGTATTTGGTGGTTGTTATTTCAGCTTTATCAATAATGATAGGTCTTTATCTTGCAATTATCCAGAGAAGAAGAGATTTAGCTATCATGAGAGCATTAGGTGCATCACGTATAGAAATTTTTGGTTCCGTTCTTATCGAGGCATTTTGGGTTACAACCTTAGGAATTGCGACAGGATATATCTTAGGCGGTATAATATCACAAGTAATTGGTTATTATCTGACACAAAAATATGGCTTGTCTGTTTCGTCATTTATAATAACAGCAGAACATATAACCTCTTTTGCAACCGTTGCGATTGTTGGCTTACTTGCAGGAATTATTCCTGCGTGGCAAGCATATAAACGGAATATAGCAAGAGACTTAATGGAACTTTAAGAATAAGTATTTATCAATGAGATTAAGAGCAAAAAGAGACCTCACAATATTTGTAGGTGTTATTTTTATTATTTCTACTGTTGCTCTACTAAATAATTTTTTCTACCGAAGCAGTCTGGCAGGGCAAATGGAAAAATATAGATTAGCAGTAGAAAAAGATAGAAAAAATAAGGGTATTGAAATTCTATCCTGGAAAATACTTCAGAAAACAAAAGGGAATATGAGAACAGGTCCAACATTTGACGAGAGTCTTATACCTTATGATAAGCAAAGGATACATATAGTTGGTTTTATGGTGCCTTTAAATCAATTTCGTAAAATGAAAGAATTTTTATTACTTCCCTTACCAATTGAATGTTACTTTTGCCAAGCACCACCAATGAGAGATGTAATTATTGTACAGATGGCTGAAAATGAAACTACGGACCTTTACAAAGAACCCGTTTTGATTAATGGTATATTGAACTTGCAGAAAGGAAAAGGAGTTAAATTCTTTTACATAATTTCAGATGCCCAAATTGGTCCAGCAAGAGAAGGCGGGTCACTTACAAGAAAAACAGTTGCTCCACAACACATGATGCATGTTCAACCTGCACCTCAAGAACAACTTCTCGAAGGTGTTGAATCCCCAGCCCCTACAAATAACAAATCAAATGAAGAACAGAAATAAAGGGATGTTATTTTTTAACACTTTTTTTAAGTGCCTGGTCTATATCCTTTATGAGGTCTTCTGGTTCTTCAATTCCAACTGCTAAACGGAATAATGTATCTGTTATACCTAAAGAATATCTTTCTTTGCGTGAATAGTCATAATAACTCACAAGTGCAGGATGAGTGATTAATGTTTCAACACCTCCTAAGCTTGGGGCAATATAGCACAACTGCAAGGAATCAAGAAATTTTTTGGCAGTATTCAAGTTCCCTTTAATGTCGAACGTAACAACGCCACCAAAGCCTTTCATTTGTGCTTTGGCAATATGATGATGTGGGTGGCTTTCTAAACCAGGATAATAAACCTTCTTTATTTGTGGATGCTTCTCTAAAAAGCGAGCAATTGCCATAGCAGTTTGGTTTTGTCTTTCTATTCGTAGAGGAAATGTTTTCAAACCCCTTAAAAGGAGATAACAGCAGTGTGGGTCAATAACCCCCCCCATTGCTTTATGAAGTCTTCTAACTTCTTCCACTAATTCACTTCTTCCTAAAACAGCACCAGCTAAAATATCATTATGACCACCTAAATATTTTGTACAGCTATGAAGAACCAAATCTACCCCAAATTCGAGTGGCTTTTGATTGTATGGGGTGCTAAATGTTGAATCAATTAGAGTTAATACTCGATGCTTCTTCGCAATAGCATATAATTTTTCAAGGTCAAAAATATTTAAATAGGGATTGGTTGGTGATTCTGAGAAAATAAATTTAGTGTTCGTTTTCACAGCTTTATCTAATGCATCGTAATCACCAAAAGGTACAATAGTACATTCAACTCCAAACCGTTGTAAATAAGAACTACAAAATTCAAGTGTTTTTTTATAGGCATCATCGGTGATTACAATATGGTCATTACTATGAACCAAAGCGAGAATGGTAGTAGTGATTGCACTCATTCCTGACCCAAAAACAATACAATCCTCTGCCCCTTCAAGTGCTGCCAATCTCCGTTCAGCCACTAATTCAGTGGGGTTGCCATATCTGCCATACTCAAAACGTGCCTTTCCATGTTTTGTATAATCCTCAATTTCCTTTGAATTTTTAAATACATACGTGCTGGTTTGGACTATAGGTGTTGTAACAGAATCGGCATATCTACTACGGTCTTCACCGGCATGAACTGCCTGTGTAGAGATGCCACTATCTTTTAATAAAAAAGAAGATGCCTTTTGAGATAATGTTTGTTTTATTTTCTTCATAAGAAATGCTACTCCAAAGAATAATGTTAACGTTATGAAAGAAAATGAATATTTATTTTAAAACAAAAGCCCTCTCATAATAAAAAGAGATGATAATCTTTAAATACAAATATTACTTGGTTGCAAGTATTTTCTTCAAAATCCTCAATGCTTTTGCACTATCTTTTGTGTTGTCAAAAGCAAGCCATATTACACAATTTTTGCTAATAGCAGAGGCGGAAATTCCCCTGATATTAATACCTGCTGAACCAAGTTCATTTAAGATTGCTAATCCAAGACCCGCTTTGTCTGGACCAATTATTTTTAATGCTGAAATTTCCTTATTTTTAGAAAAACCAAATGACTTCGCTTTTTTTATTAACTGAGCACCTTCCAATGGACTTAGGAAAACGACACCTTTGCCTTTGGTCGTTCGACGAGCAAGTAAAAAGTCTAAATTGGCTCCAAGTTCAACAAGAGGAACAAGTGCAGAACGTAAACCTCCTGGCTGGTCAGGTATCTCTGCTGACCATACATCCACTTTTTTTATTTCATAACCCATAATCAATACCTTTCTGTTGAATAGTTATATAACTTATAATAAAGTAACATTAGATTAATGCAATTTACAACTTAAAACCTTAAAATTTGATTTTTTTTATGATATGAATGAAAAACCGTTTCATATAATGGCAAAACCTGTGGGCCCATCATGTAATTTAATGTGCAAATATTGCTTTTATTACGAAAAGAAAAAAGTATTAAATAACTATAAAATAATGTCTGATGAAGTATTAGAAACATATGTTAGAGAATACATCACAGCTAACCCAGCAAATGAAATTGTTTTCGGATGGCAAGGAGGTGAACCAACGTTAGCCGGAATAGATTTTTTTGAAAAAGTTTTGAACCTTCAAAAAAAATATAAAAAGTCAAAACAAATATTGAATACATTACAAACAAATGGGATATTGTTAAATGAGGAATGGGCAGATTTTTTAAGAGAAAATGGTTTTTTAGTTGGTATTTCTATTGATGGTCCTAAGTCGATTCACGATAAATTTAGAACTAATAATAGGGGAGAGGGAACCTTCGAAAAAGTTTACAAATCTGTCCAATTACTAAAAGAAAAAGGGGTAGAATTTAATACATTAACATGTGTACATCGCCATAATTGGATGAAGGGTAAGGAGATTTATCATTTTCTCAAATATATTGGTAGTCAATTCATGCAGTTTATTCCTATTATAGAAAGGAGAGGAAAAAGCCGTTCTGATGGACTTGAACTGGTCTGTCCTGATGATGAAGATGCTGAAATTACTGAATGGACATTATTACCAGAACAATGGGGGTATTTCCTAAATTCTATTTTTGATGAATGGATAAAAAATGATGTAGGTACTATTTTTGTTCAATTATTTGATATGACACTTGCTGGGTGGATGGGATTAGAACCTCCGTTGTGTGTTCACAGCAAACAATGTGGGAATGCGATGATCTTAGAAGCAGATGGCTCTTTATATTCATGTGACCATTTTGTTTACCCTGAATATTATTTGGGAAATATAAATGAAAAATCGCTTGTAGAAATCGTCAATTCTAATTTTCAAAAGGAATTTGGGAAGAAGAAGCTATTACTGACGAATAAATGTAAGTCCTGTAAGTACCTTTTCGCTTGTAATGGTGGATGCATTAAGCATCGTTTTGTAAGCATTCAGAATGAACAACAAAAACAGAATTATCTATGTCATGGTTATTTCATGTTTTTTCAACATACTGAACAATATATGAAATTTATGGCACAACAATTGAGAAATGGATTGCCTCCTGCGAATGTTATGGATGAAATCAAACGGAAACAAAATATGTATAAAAACGTAGACACAGACCCTAACGTACCATGTCCATGTGGAAGTGGTAAAAAATATAAGAAATGTTGCGGGAGTATTAATTAAAATTAAAAGGAATTATTCATTCATTTAAGGATTTATCTTTAGAAACAAGTTCATTCCATCGATTATTGACATGTTCTTGGAGTTCCTCATATACTTCAGAAGTAATATGAGAGAATCTATTTTGGGTTTCCAAGTACTCAGTTATTGGTTTTAATTTGCCTCCTTTTGCTAATCTTCGACTTCTCCCTGTAAGTCTAAAAACACCATGTTCAATTTCGTATAGAACGACAGCACCTGTTTCAACTGCAAGTTGACCAATTGTAACGGTATCTTTCGGGTCATATTGCCAACCTGAAGGACAGGGAACGCAAAGATGAATATAGCGTAAACCCTCAATATCCCTTGCTTTCTTAACCTTATCATATAAGTCTGTTGGGTAAGACACGCAAGCGGTAGCCACGTAAGGAATATTATGTGCTTCCATAACTTTACCCATATCCTTAGGAGTGTGTATCTTCCCTTGCACAGGTGTTGTAGTTGTTTTTACTCCTTTGGGCGTTGCACCAGAACGTTGAGTGCCAGTATTCATATATGCCTCATTATCATAACAAATAAATAGAAAATTAGCATTTCGTTCTGCTGCACCACTTAGCGCCTGAATTCCTATATCAACAGTTCCACCATCTCCTGCCATTGCCAGAACAGTAATATCTTCTTTTTTTAGAACTTTTAACGCAGAAACAACACCAGATGCCATTGCTGCTGTACCTGGAAATACCGAATTTATCCACGGGACTCGTATAGAAGATACTGGATACATGCCTCCTAATACTGTCAAACAGGACGCAGGAACAACCATAACACACTTTCCGTCCAGTGCTTTCAGAATATATCTTAATCCAATTCCTAACCCACAACCTGCACATGAACGGTTTCCAGGTAGCATATATTCTTCTGAAGGTATTTCGAGTATTGTCGTCATATATATTTACTTCCTTTAATATTTACAATTTATCCATTGAGATTCATATAGCATGTCTGGAGTTATCTTATCCGATATACATTTATTCCAGCAATCGTACATAGTTTCAGCAATTTCATAAGGTTTTACATCACGACCACCTAATCCAGCAATAAAACTGATAACTTTGGTCAGAGTTCCAGATTCATAAAGTGCAGACTTCAAATCCACACAAATAGGTCCTTGATAACCATAACTTAAACTTTTGTCAATGGTAACGATAAGTTTCCTGTTGCTCAACAAAGGTGTTAGTTTTTTATTAGGGAAAGGTCTATATGCTCTAAGTATTAAAAGACCAGCAGGGATATTAATTTCTCTTAACATATCGACTGCAAGCATGCTCAGTTCGCCAATACTTCCCGCACAGACTATAGCAAGTTCAGCATCTTCTATTTTATAAGTTGTAAATAATCTTCCTGCGCTACGTCCAAACTCCTTCTCATATTCTATATCTACTTCCTCAATAACATCTAAACTATCCCGCAATGCTTTATGATGCAAATACTTATGTTCCATATAACCATGACATAACACCCCATCAGCATTAACTCTTGGTTCTGCTAAAGTGACAGGGTTGATATTCACGGGTTTTTCTAAATCGATGGGAGTATGAGGTACATAAGGGGGTAAAAATTTCTTTACTTTTGTTCCATCAGGAACTTCTAACGGCATAACTGTGTGAGATAGGATATATCCATCATAGCATACCATTACGGGTAAATATACCTTTTCTGCAATACGGAAAGCCTGAATAACAGTATCAATAATTTCTTGATTATTCTTGCAAAATAATTGTATCCAGCCTGCATCCCTTTGTGACATGGAATCTTGTTGGTCATTTAATACACTCCATGGAGCCGCCATAGCTCTATTTACACAAGCCATAACAATTGGTAAACGGGAACCAGAAGCCCAATGAAGCTGTTCACACATATAGGCAAGTCCATTAGCACTGGTTGCAGTAAAAACACGTGCACCTGCAATGGATGCACCAATACACACCCCCATAGCACTATGTTCACTTTCAACGGGAACGAATTCGGCTTCTAATTCACCTTGTTCAACAAACTTTGCTAATTCCTCAACAACTGGTGATTGCGGTGTGATTGGATATGCGGCAATTACCTGGACACCCGATAGAAATGCTCCTATTGCCACAGATTGGTTCCCTGTTAATACATGTATGCCCGGGGGATACGATTCGGGATTGGTACTTTTTCGTTTTGTTGTTTCTTTTACTTCATTTGTTATGCTCATATTCAGTTTCCATCTGTATAGCATCTGCAGGACAAATTTGGGCACATATACCACAACCTTTACAATATGTGAGGTCAATAGGTCCTCCTGGTTTTCGTTCTATTGCACCTTCAGGACAAAAAGCCCAACATTGAAAACATATTTCTTTGTTTGCTTTTACTGCAAGGCATCTATCCCTATTTAATACTGGATGTTGGGTTCTCCACTCTCCTGTTGTGCCTGCTTCACCTTTGGCAGGAGATGAACCCGAGATGATATGTCCACAATCACGTGTTCTCATAATTGAACAACTCCTTTTATTTTATACTATCTTTTCAACGTTACATTGTTTAAAAACATTAGAAATGGCATCAAAATTCTTTGCAACCGCTCTGGAAGAAAAAAATTGCTCCAAAGCACTGTGTATATTTGACATATCTATTTTCGGCAATGCATGTAAAACCGCCCCTAAAATGGGAGTATTGACTAAAGGAATACCAGCGTAGACCAAGCCTATTTCTTCGGCAATCTTGGTTGCATTAACCATAACAATATTATAATTTGCAAAATTACTTTTTTCTTCAAAAAAAGGTGTATTTAATATTAACCACCCCTTTTCTTTAAGTCCCTGTGTAACATTAATTGATTTAAGTAAAGTATTATCTAAAACGACAACAATATCAGGATTTGTTATTTGACTAAAATCATGGATAGTGTGTTCACTTAGTTTTGTAGTCGCAATAACAGGAGCACCCCTTCGTTCTGCCCCAAAAAACGGTGCTGATGTAACACCTTTATAACCAGCAAGATAACCCGCAACAGCAAGTATTTTTGCCGCTGTAACTGCCCCTTGACCACCCCTACCATGCCAACGAATCTGTATTAGATTATCACTATTATAATTCCGAAAAAAATCAATAACGTCTTTTTTTTCAACCATTAAATAAAACCTATTTCTTATTACTATATTAAGTTTATATCAAAATTATTTAAATAAAGAATTTAACATTAATCATAATGTGTTTGCAAAAAGACCATCGAGTTATAGTCCCTAATGAACGTAATAACTAAATGAAATTAATAATGTCGAAATAGAAAACAGGGTTGCTCTTTATAAAATGAATTATTGTTATAAAATTGGTCTACTTGTTGTACTGCCCAATTAAGTAAATCTTCTTCTTTTAGTGTCTTGTTCATCTGATACCATACTATTCTTTTATCAGCACGAAACCATGTTAATTGCTTTTTAGCATATCTGCGATGATGTTGTTTGGTATGTTCAATAGCTTCTTTTAAGTTTTGTTCTCCTTTTAAATAATTAACAATCTCACGATAACCCAAAGCTTTCAATCGATATATATCATGTTCATATCCTTCATTGAGTAATTGTTCAACTTCTTGAATCCAACCCTCTTTTATCATTTTTTCAACCCGATGATTAATCCTCTCATATAACAATTCCCTTTCCCACTGGATAGCAAGTTGCAAAACGTATAATGGTTTAGCCTTTTCAAAATGTTTCCTATGCCACTCTGAAAAAGGGATGCCCGTAAGTTCGTAAACCTCTAAAGCACGAATAACTCGAACAATGTCATTGGGACTGGTTAATCTTGTTGCATAAGTAGGGTCTACCCCTTTTAATTTATTAAATAATGCCTCAGCTCCTTTGTATAATAATTCTTCTCTAATTTTTTTTCGTATCTTCTCAGAGCGACCAGGTCCTTCAAATAAACCATCAATTAGTGCAGATAAATAAAGACCCGATCCCCCTACTAATATAGGGATTTTACCTTCTCCTTTCAATCTAATAATTTCTTTCCGAGCCAGTTGTTGAAAAATACCAGCATTCATTTCATAATTAGGAGGAACAAAGGCAATAAAGTGATGTGGAATTTTATTTCGGATTTCTATCGGGGGAACAGCGGTTCCTATTTCCATCCCTTTATAGAATTGCATAGAGTCGGCAGATATTATTTCAGTATTTAATTTTTCCGCTAATCTTACAGCAAAGTCTGTTTTACCTGATGCTGTAGGACCCACAATAGCAATAGCATCCATCAGGTCCTTCTCCGAAAACTTTTTTCCATTTGTTGGATTGTTAACTCAATCAAAATAGGTCTCCCATGTGGGCAGGTATAGGGTGGTTTTAAAGATTTAAATCCCTGAATTAATGCAACTCGCTCCATAGGCTCTAATTTATCACCCGCTTTAATGGATTTTTTACATGCCTTCGTAGCTATACTCAGTAAGGATTCAAAATAGTTTTCACTCTCAAACAAGTCTCCTTGAACAAGTTCTTCTAAAATAGAAAAAATTACATCCTTTATCTTCTCTTCATCATATAAATAACAAATTGCAGATATTTGGAAAGCATTGTCACCAAACAACTCAGCCTCGATACCGATTTTTTCAAAAATTCCTAGGTTTTCTTCAAATACTTTTGTATAGTTGGTAGGAACTTCTATAATGATAGGTATGGCAAGTCTTTGTAAAGCGAGATTTTTATCTTGTAGTTCATACTTTAATTGTTCAAAGTTTAATCGTTCATGAAGTGCATGTTGGTCTATTATGAGAAGTCGTTCCTCTTCTGGTAGAACAAGATAAGAATCAAAAATCTGTAGTGGAACTTCTTCGCCAGGCTGGTAATGTGTAAATAAGGGGTAAGGATAAAGTTGTTCATTCTTTTTATCCTCTATCCCAGTCTCTATTGGAAGTGAAGAAGATTCCTTTGTTGTGGATGAACTTCCTGATTTTTCGGGTACATCAAGATGTTGTTTTCTTAAGGTATCAGGTTCTTTATCGGTAGTTGACATGAAAGATATTTTTGTTGATGTTTGTTCAATCTCTTTTTTAATATTTATCTGTTCAAATAAAGGCGTATTAATATCTATTTGTTCTTTTTCGATATTATCTAAATATTTATCGCTATGTATCTGTTTGTAATCGTATTTATCTGTTTTTTGTTCTGACCTTACTGCACTGATATTAGATAAATTTGTTCGTAAAATTGATGTAATTAGTTTTGATATTACTCTTTCTTCTCTAAATTTTACTTCTTTTTTTGTAGGATGGATATTAACATCGACAAATGATGGAGGTATTGTAAAGAAGAGAATAGCTACTGGGTATCTACCTACCATAAGTAAACCCCTATATGCCTCTTCTAAACTATATTGTAACATTCGATTATAAACAGGTCTTTGATTTACAAAAAATAACTGATGAGAACGATGAGACCTTGTTAGAGAAGGAAGACCAATGAATCCAGAAACTGAGACTTGAATATTTTCATCATCGCTAACCGAAACATTTTGTACTTCTGGTTTTATCGGAATCATTTCCGTCAATGTGCTATTTCCCCAAAAAATTGAAAGTCTGTTTTGAACATCTAATTCTGGCGGAATATCAAAGAGAACCTTTTCATTATGGATTAGTTTAAAACCAATATTTTTATGTGCTAATGCATATTTTTGAATGACATCAATGCAATGACTTAACTCTGTAGTAAATCCTTTTAAAAATTTTAATCTTACGGGAGTATTAAAAAAGAGACGATTTACTGTAATTTTAGTACCAACAGGACATCCAACAGAAGAAACTGATTTTAAGATACCCCCATGAATAACAATTTGAGTTCCAGTTTCGTCCTGTGCCCTCCTTGTGATAAGAGCAAATTGTGACACAGCAGAAATACTGCTAAGTGCTTCGCCTCGGAATCCAAAGGTTGATATTCTTTCAAGATCCTTTTCAGTTTTTATCTTGCTTGTTGCATGACGTTCAATAGCGAGCAAAGCGTTTTGTTCCGACATCCCAATACCATCATCTATAACCTCAATTAAACGCAGACCAGAGGCTGTTAAACGAACTACAATCCTTTTTGCTTTTGCGTCAATACTATTTTCGACCAACTCTTTTACTACCGATGCAGGCCGTTCTACAACTTCACCAGCGGCAATTTTGTTAGTAATGTCCTCAGGCAATATTCGTATTTTAGGTTCTTCCATAAATTACTGAACCTTTAATAAAAAAATATGAAACGGGATTAAAATAACTTAGTTATATTTTACAAAAAAAACGATAAATGAAAATATTATTTCTTCTTTTTTTGTTTTTGTGAAGTTGTTACCGCAGACGTTTGTTGAATTTTGTGGTAGGTTCTAATACCCCAAAAGAGAATAACACCTAATAATATTTCAAAAAAACAAAATACTTGTTGGTCACTAAAAATCCCAAGCCCTAATTCTGTTGGGTTATGGTCTCCTCGAAAGAATTCATTTATAAAACGCATAAGTCCGTGTAGGAAAAAATATACGGGGATTGTAAATCCTGTAAATGGATTCCATGCTTCGCGAAGATAAATCAACAGTAAACATAAAAAAACAAGTCCAAAAAATGCATATAATTGAGTTGGATGTACAGGTAATGACCAACCATTATTTCCTGGGTAAGACTGAAATACAGGAGACCCATTTGGAAAAGAAATAGCACAGGGAAGATTCGAAGGTTTACCATAACAGCAACCGTTAAAAAAACAACCAATTCTACCGATACCCTGACCTAAAGCTAAATAAGGTACTGCACAATCTGAGATGAGAAGAAATGATATTTTGCGTCGTCGCATTGCCCAAACAACATATGCAAAAGCAAAAGGCAATGCCCCTTGAAATACAAGTCCACCTTGCCAGATTGCAATCCAGCCTATGGGGTCAGTCCATGAATATTCATATGGGAACATAAGGATATGAAAAAAACGTGAACCCAATATTCCAGCTAAAAGTGTAAATATTGCCTCATTCTGAACAACTTCAGGATTTATCCCTCGTTTTTGTGCATCTCTCTGTGTGAGATATAAGGAAAGTAAAAATGCAATTGCAATAAACAGCCCATAACTATGGATTTTAAACCATCCAATTTCTAAAATTGTAGGATACATAGGTTTTATATTTCATAGATTAGTATGTTGTGTCCTGTTGTTTTTCATACTCACTTTGACATTGAATGCAATATCTTGCATGTGGGATAGCTTCTAATCTCTTTCGCGGAATTGGTTTCTTACACATTTCACAAATTCCAAATGAACCACTCTTTATTCGTTCTATCGCCTCATCAATTTCCTGAATAATTTGGGATTCCTCACTTGCTAAAGATAAAGCGACTTGAATATCAAAAGCATCTGTCCCTGTTTCTGCATAGTCAGATATATCTTCACCTATTCCAGAATTATGCTCTGCTAAATTTGAGGTGTCTAAATTCATAAGGTTTCCGATTATTTTCTTTCTTTCTTCTACTAATAAAGATTCAAAATATTTATAATCTTTTTTGGAAATTTCTTTATTTATAGTAGCCTTTTTTTTCATGAATAGATTCTCCTTTTCTATAATTTTGAAATAATAGTTATGACTGTAATTTATTTTTTAATGCAGCCAATTGTTCTGCTAATTGGGTATTTACGAGTTGGTCTTCACGTGATGGAGTTGTTTTCTTTACATCTCGTTCACTATCTGTTCTTGGTGGTTTAGATGGCTTACGGAATTTTTCACTTCTTTGTTTATCCGTTTCCGAACTATATTTTTGTGATGTATCTGATATAGGTTGTCCTTCAATTGATTCTTTTTTCCCTCTTTCTTTTGAAAATTCTTTCTTCTTTTCAGGCCGTTCTGGAAAATAAGGGATTAAATTTACTTTATGATTATCAAAGTCAATCGATTCTATATTTACTTTTAGGAAATCGCCAATGCGTTTGGAAAAAAGTTTTCGTTTGACAACACGATTAATAGATGGATTGTTTCGTAAATGTATAACAGCATCAATTTGAATTCCGATATCCACAACAACAATGTTACTCAATGTCTTTTTTATAATTCCCTCTGTCTGCATACCAACCTTCAAATCAGATACCTTATATATACCCTCCATATATCTTGGAAATACAAAATTACCTCTGGGGTCATGCCCTGGGCTTTTAAGTTCTTTCATAATAATTTTGATGGCATGTTTCCCTAATACTTTCTTTTCTTCTAAAAGTTTGACCAAGGCTTTAAGATTTTTAAAAGAACGAAACAGATTCGGTATCTCTATATTTAACTCTTTGGCACATGTCTCTATCGCTTCATACCACTGGGGATGAATACGTGTTTTGTCCAATGGATTATCTCCATCTTTAATATATAGGAAACCTGCACATTGATTATAAGTATGTTCATTTATTCCGTTGACATCGAGAAGTTCTTTTCGATTCTTAAATCCCCCCTTTGAATTTCGTGATTCAATTATATTTTGGGCTATCTCTGCTCTAATTCCTGCTATATGTTTTAATTCGTTAACATCTGCCTGATTTAGGTCAACACCAATCATGTTCATGCAATGGTCTATGACCTGGTTTGTAACAGAATTGAAACGTCTTTCATTAATTTCTTTATGAAGTATTCCTTCTGGAAGGTTTGCATAAGGAAGTCTAATCAACTCTTTTAGTGGTGAATTGAAATATCTTGCAAGATAATAGGCTTCCCGTATTTTCTCACTGTAATTTGGAAACTCTGATTCGCCAAATTTAGAACGTGCGAAACTACGAGCATATCGTTGTTCATATGTAACAAAGCGGACTCTCGGATTTGTGTAATGGGAGGTTAATTCTCCAACAAACTGGAATGCATCATCAACACCAGCACCATTACCGATAACAATATGACGTATTCTATAGCGGTCTATAAAATTACGAATAATCTCTTTGGCTTGTTCAACTTCATTCCGTGGAGGCATTGGGAAAATATGAACACCTTCTAATAGATGCCCATCTTTATCAACAACACAAACTGCCCATTCTTCTTCAATGCCAGGAACTAATGAAAGCATAACCTCTAAATTGGCAGGAGGAAACATCAATATATTTTTCAAATCATCACGCATTTCATTGACAAACTGATGCTCGATATCCTCTTTTAACTCCATAAATACACGATTTTCACATACGGTTTTTAACTGTTTTCGATACGCATCCTGTACACTTAATTGAATATAAGGTTCAAAAATACTTCCTCTTTCTTTAACATACACTTTGAGTAATTCTTCAATTGCCTCATTTTCATCAATCTCAATACTAAGTTTTAAGAATCCTAACCTCATGCCCCTGAGTATTTGAAGGAATCTTACAGAACTTATTTTACGTATAGGTTCCGAATGGTTATAGAATTGTTCAAACTGGGTCTTTTGATTTTGTGCAGTTTTGGTAGATGTTGATACTAAAATGCCTTTTTTCCAGAAAAGGTCCTTAATTATTTTCCTCGCTTGGTAATCTTGTTCAATACGTTCTGATAGAATCGTAATTGCACCTAAAAGGGCTTCTTCTGGAGTACTTACCATTTTAGAAGGGTTAACAAACGACTCTGCAGTTACTTCAAGGGGTTGAGTTATAGGTAATTGTTGCCATATAAAATCGGCGAGTTCTTGTAAGCCTTGCTGTATAGGCTTTTGTGAACGACCTTTACTTTTCTTCTTTAATGGTAGTAATAAATCATCAAGAAGAGCAGAATCTGCTGTTTTGTCTATAAGCGACTTCAACTCGTCTGTTAGAAAGCCATTTTTTTGTAGTTGGCTTATTGTTACTGCCTTTTTATTTTCAAGGTCAACAAATTTTTTGTACTTATCTACAATGTGAACGAGAAAGTTCCAATTATCAATACCGATTTCGTCTCTACGGTAATGATAAATATACTCAAGGTGATACCCTTGATTTATAAGGTTTATTAAGGACTCAATTTTTTCTCTGTTAAAATTAATTCGTTCAGTAAATCTTTGAATTTGTTCCTGTGTTAACATATCCTCTTACACCTCTTAAAAAATTTTATTATCTAATTCTTTAATTTTTTAGGTTAAAAGTTAAAGAAATATTTCAAAATAAGATATATATCCTACCAATCATGACATATAAATCTCAAAACAAATATCACTTCCTTGATGTATAAAATTGAGGTAAACAATCTTATTTTCTTCATCATAACGGCTTTCAAACTCCAAAGGCTCCTTTGTCTTTATCGATGTAGGGACTTTGTCAGAATAAATAAGGACTTTTCCAGGAATGTTTTTCGCCCCTCTTATGGTAAAACGAATGGAATCCTTGTTAATGATTTTCTCTCGTATGCGTCCTGCGGACAGTAATATATCAGGTCGTTGAAGTCTTTTTAGAGCATAGTTTAGGTCATATAAAAGTGCCCTTTGGTTCGGAGATAAAGTAATATCTTTTTCTACTCTTAAGGCTGGATTAAAAAGATTAATAAACGTGCCATTGACAGTGTATGAAGATGTTATTAAAGATTCGTCTTGAACAGAGCATATATGATATAGACCCCGTCTTAAATGCATATAGTTTTTATATTCTATCTCCATATTTAAGAGACTTGCCATATCCTTAACCCAATTAAGTATTATTTCACATCCACTTTTTTCACGACTTAACAGTGTTGGACTTTCACGAATCCACCATAAATATCCCTTTCCTATAGTTATAGGTTTTTTCATCGTTTCATTATCAATTCCACATATTTTTATTAGATGGTCAATAGGTGACTGAAATCCTTCAGATTTCCACCACATATTTAAATCATTATAGGGGTCAGATTTATCATCTATAATAAGTAAACCACCACCGTTGTATATCCAATCCTTTATTTTACTATGGTATTCTTTATTTAATGGTTTTTGTCCTTCATAGGTTAAGATGAGTAATTTTATATCTTCAAGAGGATTATATGTAATTAGGTGTTCCATTTGAACAATTTTTACAGGAATACCGTTTTTTATTAATGGGGTTGTAATTCCAAAAAAGTTATTCAATTGAGGATTGCTCGGATTAGGCTCGGCTCGTTGGAACATTAATGTGTCAGATACCATTACGCCAATAGGATAATTCTTGGAAACCCACTCAATATCTGATTGTTTCATGTCATTTAATGCAGTAATAACTGCCAATAATTCGGAACCATATTCAGGAATAATATTTATTTTTGTTTCTTTGTCTTCCTTAGATTTGGAATATTTTCCCATAAATATTCTCTCAGGCCATGGCATAACCTCAAATGTAGATACTTCTGGAAAGAATAATGAGGCTAAAACAGTACTTTCATAATTAAAACGGTAATCATCCCAGTCGTAATTTGGATTATCCTCAATAGGGTCTGCAAGGAAAATTAGATGTTTCTTAGCAGGTAATACCATGCCGACCATTTGTGCATATTCCAAATATGCCGTTTCAAAAGTTCTCTCTTTCGATACTCCTTGATAATAATGTCTTGTTCTGGCAGTGCCTGTCCAGACCTGTGCAATAATTCCATCACAATTATCCATACTGGTTAGCATAGATTCTGGACTAACAATTCTCCATTGTGCATAATTGATTAACGAATGTGTTGGAACGTAACAACCTAAATCGAAGTTATGTTCTTTTGAATAACGTTTTGCAAATTGGAAAACCTCAGTTAGAGCATTAGAATAAAGTTTGTATTTGAGAAGACTTGCTTTGTATTGAGTATCAATAGATTCATTTGGTGGTTTCCATGGTTCACCATAATGTTTTTCCCAAAGATTTTTAAATGCATCACTCCATCCTGTAACTGCCCAAAACTCGGGTTCCTCAAGATAAATGCTTTCAACTTTGTAATTGAGTGGTGGAACCAATACCTGTTTTATATATTCTACATAATTATCTGTTGGAACATTATAACCTACCGTTTTGCTATTCCCATGCATCCATATCTTACCTGTTTTATCTGTTTGTATCTCCTCTTTTTTAAGCCCCTGGTCTGTGAGATAGTAACTTCCGTAATTTCCCCATGAAATGCCTGTCATATATGCAACTCGATAACCTTCATGTTTCCAACTTTCTATTCTCTCTCCTAAATTCTCTGATGTTCCATATACAATAGCCACATCAGAACCAATATCAGTCATTGGATTAAAACTTTGTGAAGTCTGAAAACATGTCCGAAAATCATAATATTTATTTGTTTGTGAATTTGGATTTATTACATCGTGTTGAGTTAATAGAAAAGATGTAAAACATAAAAAGATTAACATAAATTTTCCTTTTTATATAAATTTTTATTTAATATATATGATTATGAACTAAAAAGGAAAAAACAAATTTTATGATTCGTATTAGAACACTTGTATTTATAATCTTATTGATCCAGTTGTTGGTGGTTATTATTGCCTTTTTTGAGAAGTGGCAAAGTGACATAAAAATACTACATAAAGAAAACATAGATATATATGTTACAAGTAATTATAAAATGACAGAGGTTTATGTTAATAAAGCGAATGATACAATTTGTTCTATTATCGAAATGATACAGTCGACACTTGAAAAAAAGAGTTTAACCACAACAGATAGAGTATTACTTAACCTTTTTTTTATTCCTATATTAAATAAAAATAAATTTATAAAAAAAATAGAAGTAGTTCTACCAAATAAATATGAATATCAAATCATAAATACAACATCTGGATGGCAAACAATATCACAAACCTCAGGTGAAAAAGGATTTGTTCGAAAAAAAGCAGAATGGACAGAAGATGGCATGCAAATGTTGGAAGAGGTAAGTGAAGAAGTGTCTGCTGAACAATCTATGACAAACACAGAGTGGTATAAAGAAGCAGTTTCATTGTGTCTGCAACAACATAATAAGAACAGGAAAGGTGTACCAAAAATATGGATTACAAAACCAGAGGTGAACGAAAATGGAAATGCATACCGTTCTTTTATCGCATTGGCAGTTGGATATGAAGATGCACCATTTTCTGTAGTTTCTTTAGAAATGGAATGGTCGTGGTTGCAAAATACAGTTACTGACATCTATAGAGATTTTTATATCCATACATACATCATTAAAGATAACACAGTTCTTTGTAAATTAGGGATGGAAAACATCTCTAATCGAGAAATATCACAATTTTCTATGTTTAACAATCTTCCACAAGAAATAAAAGACATAGTTCAAGCAAGAAAAGAAGAAAAAGGAATTTATTCTCTGACAGAGCAAAATAACATAGTAATAGCAAAAGATTTTAGGATTCTTTATGATTACCCAATGTTATTTATATTTTCTATCCCTTACCCCAAAATGTCATTTAATCCTATTTTGGATTTAAATATTTGGATGGTTATTTTGTTATGTGTTTTTGTATTTTTTATATTAACTATAGTTGCAAATAAGATGATAAATAAACCATTAACCATAATATCAGAATGGTTAGAGAATCCAAATATTACCAATGAAAAACCAGCAATTAGATTTAAAATATTTGAATTTAATAACTTAATGAATAAAATCCATGCCATTTTGTATTTCTGGAAAACATGGGCAGAAACTTATGAGGAAAATAAATCTCCAGAAACTTCTATGTATAAAGGGGAACAAAATGAATTTGCCTTACAATCTTTAGAGGAAAAACAAAGAAAAGACATATTGATATTTTCAAATGAGGGAAGAGGAGGAATTGCAATTGAATCAGTTCAAAGTTTATATAGAGAAAATATTCGTTTACAACGTCATATTGAATTAGTAAATCAATATTATCAGCAAAGATTAGAATTACAAAATAAAGAGCGTATGAGAATAGAAGGGCAACTTCTTGCAATAAAAGATGTGTTAAGAATTGTATCCCAAATAGAAACATCACCCGATGAAAAAATAAAAAATGTATTAGATATTTTACTTCGAACATTATCTATTACAGGCGTAGGTATTTGGAAAATAGACAAAAATGGTACTATTATCCCCGAGTATTTATGCCCTTCTATTTCTGTTGTCCCATGTAATTATGATGATTGTAAATATCTAATAGAACAACTCGAATGGTTAGAATGTATCTCTATACGTTCCGCATCCCAAGATTATCGCTCTCAAGCATGGTCTAAAATATTAAATGCAGAATCAATAATGTTTGTTCCAATAAACAAGGGAGATAACTCAACGTTTGTAAAAATTATTTTGGTATTTGACACGAGAGAAAGAAATTGGGAAAAGAATGATGAATTATTTGTTATCACAATTTCCAATTTAATTAGTAAAATGGAAGAAAGGGAAGATAAAAAAGAATAAACAAAATTAAAGGTAAAGGAAAATAAAGTGGAACAATACTTAAATAGAATTTTCAAACTTTATAACAATAACACCACAACAAAAAAAGAAATCGTTGGTGGAGTTACGACCTTTTGTACAATGAGTTATATAATTTTTGTCCAGCCATCCATCCTATCTATTGCAGGTATGGAATACGGTTCTGTTTTACTCGCTACCTGTATATCATCTGCAATAGCATGTTTTTTAATGGCATTTCTTTCAAACTATCCTTTCGCATTAGCTCCAGGTATGGGGGAAAATTTCCTGTTTACATTTACTCTTTGTTTGGGTATGGGTTTTTCATGGCAATCATCTCTTACAATAGTGTTTATATCAGGACTTCTCTTTGTTTTCCTTTCACTATTTAAGTTTCGGGAAAGAATAATAGAGATTTTTCCTGATTGTTTGAAAAATGCAATACCTTCAGCAATAGGCCTTTTAATAACTTTTGTAGGACTCCAATGGGCAGGGCTAATTATTCTTAATCAAGGGACTATGGTATCTGTTGGACACATCACAAATACCATACCATTGATTTCTATTTTATCTGTTTTAATTATCCTTTTTCTTCAAGGAATAAAATTTAGCGGTGCTATTTTAGTTGGGATATTTCTTTCTTCAGTCTTATATATCGCATTAGGAATTATCCCTTATAGTCAACCCCAAATGACATTTTCATTTTCAACTTTTTTTAAACTCGACTTTTATCCATTAATCGAAAGATGGAGAGATGCCATACCTGCGATACTGATATTCTTTTTCCTTGATTTATTTGATACTGTGGGTACATTGGTAGGTGTAAGTAATACAGCAGGATTTATGAAGGAAGGTAAATTACCCCGAGCAGGAGGGGCTTTCCTCGCAGATGCAATTAGTACATGCATAGGGGCTTTATGTGGCACATCTACAGTTACAAGTTATGTTGAGAGTGCAGCTGGTGTATCTGCTGGTGCACGAACTGGTTTAGCATCAATAATCACTGGTATCTGTTTTTTACTTACAATTCCACTTGTACCCCTACTATGTATTCTCGGTTACAA
The DNA here is from genome assembly GCA_035361075.1 of Candidatus Hydrogenedens sp. NCBI lineage: Bacteria > Pseudomonadati > Candidatus Hydrogenedentota > Candidatus Hydrogenedentia > Candidatus Hydrogenedentales > Candidatus Hydrogenedentaceae > Candidatus Hydrogenedens > Candidatus Hydrogenedens sp. The sequence continues at coordinate 47,763 of DAOSBX010000002.1, forward strand.
TGTGGGTCCAAGTTATTATCAACAATTAGGGGTACAAGATTCTCATATTAGCATGTATCCAGCTGTAGCACCTGCATTAATTGTTATAGGATTTATGATGATGAGCACTATTAGACGAATAATGTGGGAAGATATCTCAGAAGGTTTCCCGGCATTCTTAACAATAATATTTATGGGTTTTGGTTACGGTATCACAGAGGGTATTAGTATGGGATGTATATCTTATGTATTTGTAAAAATCATCCTCGGAAAACACCGTGAAATAAACCCTTGGATGTATCCCATCGCAATCGGATTTTTAATCCGATATGCACTATTAGTTTAAATCATTGAAGATTATAAATCTTCATTGTAGATTAGGAATACTTTCAAACCCTTTCTTTAATATGTCGTCACCTAATTCATAATCAGGAAGGTCATTATTCAAGTATGCTTCGTACGCTGTCATGTCAAAATGACCGTGTCCACTCAAATTAAATAGTATTGTTTTTGCTTCACCTGTTTCCTTACATTTCAATGCTTCATCAATAGCCACACGAATAGCATGCCCACTTTCAGGTGCAGGTAATATCCCTTCACATTTTGCAAAAAGAAGATTTGCTTCAAAAACAGGATTTTGTAATACTGCCACTGGTTTTACAATATTGTGACGGATAAGGTGGGCTAATTGGGATGCGATACCATGATACCTCAATCCACCCGCATGAATTCCAGGAGGCATAAAATTATGTCCTAATGTATACTGCATTAATAACGGAGTCATTCCCGCAGTATCACCAAAGTCATACGCATAAAGTCCTCGTGTCATTGTAGGACATGCTGCTGGCTCCACCGCTAAAAATTCAATTTTTTTGCCCTTCTTTAAAACATCGTGGACAAATGGAAATGCAAGTCCAGCAAAATTAGAACCGCCACCTACGCATCCTATTACAATATCCGGGTATTCCCCAACGCTATCCATCTGAATCTTCGCTTCTTCTCCAATAATTGTTTGATGTAATAAAACATGGTTTAATACACTACCGAGGGTATACTTCATTTTTCCATTGCTATTAACCGCAACCTCAATTGCCTCAGAAATGGCAATACCCAAACTACCTGTGTTATCTGGGTATTGGCTAAGTATTTCTTTGCCAAAATGAGTTGTGTCACTTGGACTTGCAATTACTTTTGCTCCATAACTTTGCATCAACGTTCTACGATAAGGCTTTTGAATAAAACTTATTTTTACCATGTAAACCATACACGACATGTCAAACATGCTACATGCGATTGAAAGAGCAGTTCCCCATTGCCCTGCACCTGTTTCTGTGGTAAGACCTGAAATACCTTCCTTTTTGTTGTAATATGCTTGTGCAACTGCTGTGTTCAACTTATGACTACCCGATGGACTTACACTTTCATTTTTGTAAAAAATCTTAGCAGGGGTGCCTAATGCCTTTTCTAAACGATATGCTCGGCGAAGAGGTGTAGGCCTCCATAAACGATAAATATCCATAATTTCACCAGGGATCGAAATAAATTGTTCACTTGATACCTCCTGTTCAATAAGCATTTTAGGAAAAATGGCTTCTAAATCGCTTGGGTTAATAGGTTGATGAGTTGCTGGATGAAGGGGAGGTGGAAGAGGAGAAGGCATATCTGGATTTATATTATACCAAGCATCAGGAAGTTTAACAGGGTCTAATAGAATGTTATAGTAGTAACTGTCCATAAAAAAATCCCTTATAGAGTTTAGTTTAATTTAATTTTAAATCAAAAGACATTTTATTGGAATAATACATAAAAAGTTTATTAAAAATCTAATTTTAAAAATAAAAATTTCTGAGAGTAATCCTATAAGCCGGATTCTGTCTAAAGGTTTATTCAACCTTTGAGGTGGCCATTCCTCTGGGATATAGGTCACCCTATATCTCAAGCTTCCTACCCGGGAACAGCGCGGGCACACGCTATTGTTCCCCTATTTGGAATTGCTCCCGGTGGGGTTTAGCAAGCCGCCATGTCACCATGACGCTGGTGCGCTCTTACCGCACCTTTTCACCTTTACCAGTAATTATCTTTACGATAACTACTTAGGCTGTGTATTTTCTGTGCCACTTTCCGTCGGGTCACCCCGCCTTCGTGTTACGAAGCACCGTGCCCTATGGAGTCCGGACTTTCCTCGACAGAATATACCTGCCGCGACCACCCGGATTACTCTCAGAAATATTAAACTGTTATCTAAAAATTAAAACGAATAAAAACTATTTTTATACTTACTGTTGAACCAAAGATGAAAGTTGAAGAATCGGCATAAATAAAGCCACGATTATTGATCCAACAACAATACCCATAATTCCTATTAGCATAGGTTCTATTAAACTTGTTAAACCATCTACTTTTGCTTTTACTTCCGAATCATAAAAATCTGAGATTTTCATTAACATTGCCTCTAATTCACCTGTTTTTTCACCGACAGCTATCATTCGTGTTACCATAGGTGGAAACACCCCTGAACGACCTAAAGGTTCTGACAATGCTTCTCCATTTCTGACACTATCAGACGATTGGCGGACAGCACGGGCAAATACTTCATTACCTGATGTCCTTTCAACAATTTCAAGGGCTTGTAGGATTGGAACTCCACTTTTAATTAAAGTACTTAATGTCTTTGTAAATCGACTAATAGAAACTTTCCTTATTAGGTCACCAAAGATAGGTAATCTTAGTTTGATTTGGTCAAGATTGTATCTCCCAATCTCTGTTGAACCGTAAATGCGGAGAAACATAACAATACCAATTATAGAGCCGAAAATAATTAGCCATGCATATACAGTTCTTAAAACATTACTTAGATTTATTAAGAATTGTGTAGGTGCAGGTAGTTTCTTACCAAAACTACCAAAAATTTCTGCAAACCGAGGAACCACAAAAATGATTAGACCTGAAGCAATAAGGATAATCATACTGAATGCAACAACTGGATATGTCATTGCAGAACGGATTCTTCTCCTTAACTCTTCCGATGCTTCTAAGTAATCAGCCAACTGCATCAGAACACCATCTAAATCACCTCCTGCCTCACCTGCTCGCACCATACTTACATATAAATCAGGAAAAGCTTTAGGATATTTTCTCAACGCATTCGAAAAGGTCTCGCCTGATTCTACTTCCTGTGCAATAGCATCAATAATAGATGCAAAATTAGGGTCTTCTGTTTGGTCAGCTAAAATATCAAGCCCTTGAAGCAAGGGTAATCCTGCATTTACAATAGTAGATAACTGTCGAGTAAAAACTAAAAGGTCAGCTGTCTTAACTTTTCTTGTTGTTGCACTACCTAATGAAAAGCCAAATACTTTTTTTTCTTCTTCCACTAATTTATCAAAAGTTAAACCTTTTAGTTGTAATTGTTGTATTGCTTGTTGTTTATTAGGTGCTGTTATTGTCCCTCTTTGTTTCGCACCTTTGCTATCTCTTGCTGTATAACTATAAACTGGCATATATTTCTCCTCATCAATTTTTAATTTATATCTATTATAATATAAAAAATATCAATTTCAATTTACAATACTATTAATTATACAATATTCATAGATAAAATTATAATAAACAACAAATGTAGGAGAAATAATATGCCATTTACATTACCAAATTTACCATTTGAACCATCAGCATTACGGCCGTACATTAGTTTAGAAACAATCAACTACCATTATGGGAAGCATCATCAAGCTTATGTAAATAATCTAAACAAACTTATTGAGAACACACCTCTTGAAGAGAAGACATTGGAGGAAATAATTATGTCCTCTGAAGGTGCTGTGTTCAATAATTCTGCTCAGGTTTGGAATCATACTTTCTATTGGAATTGTTTAAATCCACAAAAAACTGAACCGAGTAAAGCATTATTAAAAGTAATAGAAAAAGACTTTGAATCGTTAGATAAAATGATTGAAAAACTTCAGCAATCAGCAATTACGCTTTTTGGTTCTGGTTGGGCATGGCTTGTAAATGATTCTGGCACATTAAAAATTTTACAAACAAGCAATGCCGACCTACCAATGAAACATAATCAAACAGCACTCTTTACAATCGACGTTTGGGAACATGCTTACTATATCGATTTCAGAAATGATAGACCAAAATATGTGCAACAAGTTTTGAATAACTTAATGAATTGGAAATTTATAGAAGAAAACTACGAAAAATCACAAACTAAATGAATACAACACTTTTTTAATTTGTTAAATTATCAATCATATAACATAAAAGAACAAAGACTCCCAGAATGCCATTTAAAGACACAATAAAAGATGTAGATAAACTGTTAGAAAAAGACAAGTTTTTTCATGATAGTTCAGGTAGTCTTTTGGAAAAATTAAAAAATATTCTTAAATTGCGAACATACGATAAAAACCAAATTATTTATTTTCCAAGAGACGATACACAAAATGTTTATATTGTTCATAACGGTAAGATAAGAATTACAAGGGTTATGGATAGAGGAAAATCGGTTACATTTAGGCATGCAGTTGCTGGTGATGTCTTTGGAGAAGAAGGTATTATCGATAAAAAGTACAGAGAAGATTACGCAGAGGCAATTATAAAATCTAATGTTTGGATCATCCCACTTAAAGAATTTAAAGATTTAATTCAACATAACCCACATTTTTCAAAGTTATATGAAATAATCTTATTGAAAAGATGTAAAGAATATGAAGAATTATTAGCGGATACATTGTTCTATCCTATTTTAGTAAGAGTAGCGCGAAAAATAATTCGCGAATTAAAAAAAGAAGGTTCAACAAATAAAAGAGTTATCATAACCCATCAAGAACTTGCAAATATGTTATGTAGTCGTCGAGAAACTATTTCCACATGCTTGCAAATATTAGAAAAAGATGGATATATTCAAAAACAAAAAGGAAGTATAATAATAAAAAAGTCTGTTGAATTAGAACATTGGGTAAATAAATTTTCCGTATAACCTTTAGGATAGATAGAAGAGGAGTAGTATTAGTATGGAAATAAATATGAAAGATGTACTTGCAGTTTTACTTGCAGGTGGGGCTGGTGAAAGGCTCCATCCTCTTACCAAAAATCGTGCCAAACCTGCAGTTCCATTTGGTGGTATCTACCGAATTGTTGATTTTACTCTTTCTAATTGTATTAATTCGAATTGTAGAAAAATCCAAGTTCTTGTTCAGTACAAATCCAATTCATTATCACGGCATATCCGAAATGCATGGAACATCGTCCATAGAGAATTAGGTGAATTTATAGATATTATCCCACCGCAAATGCGGATTAATGATAGTTGGTATTTAGGGACTGCTGATGCAATATATCAAAATCTATATTCCATCGACCAGGAAGATCCTAAAATCGTTTTAGTCTTAGCAGGTGATCATATTTATAAAATGGATTATCAAAAAATGGTTCAATATCATTTAGCAAAAGAAGCAGAATTAACAATTTCTGCATTGGAAGTACCTAAAGAAGAAGCACATCGTTTTGGGGTAATGGAAATTGATAAAGATAGTCGAATTATAGGTTTTGAAGAAAAACCTGAAAACCCTAAAACAATACCTAACAAACCTGATAAATGTCTTGCTTCCATGGGTATTTATGTGTTTAATAGAGACCTATTAACAAAATCTGTTACAGAAGATGCAGAAAGAACCTCATCACAGCATGATTTTGGCAAAAATATTATTCCAAGGTTAATTGAAACAAATAGAGTCTTTGCGTATCCTTTCGAAGACAAAAATAAAAAAGATATCCCTTATTGGAGAGATGTGGGAACAATTGACAGTTATTGGGAAGCAAATATGGATTTGGTGGAGGTAACACCATTATTTAACCTATACGACCGTGAATGGCCTATTAGAACAGTAATGACTTCGAGACCACCTGCAAAATTCGTTTTCGCAGACTTTGGACATCGATTAGGTGTAGCATTAGATTCTATTGTAAGTCCTGGATGCATTATCAGTGGAGGTATGGTACGTCGAAGTGTACTTTCAATAGATGTGCGTATCAATAGCTATGCATATGTTGAAGAGTCGGTTTTATTTGATGGCTGTAATGTTGGTAGACACTCCAGAATTCGCCGTGCTATTATCGAGAAAAATGTGCAGATACCTGATAATTCTGTTATTGGATATGACCTTGAAGAAGATGCAAAAAAATACAGAGTAACATCAAATGGAATTGTCGTTGTTGAAAAAACAAAATAATTAGTATTAGGAAAATGAATACCATTTATAAATATCAAAAAATAAACTATCTTAAAAGTGCTCTAATATTATCCTTTAATTGTTTTTTAGTTTCTTTGTCAATATTTTCTGAGTTAAATACTGAAGAAATTCAGACAGATATTCTTTTCCGAAGTATTGATGAATATATCAGTGAACAAAAATTACCTCTACTTCCCAAGGCAGATGATATAAACTCACTGTTAAAAAAGGTAGAACAACTACAACAATTAATAGATTACGCAGAAAATCATAAAGACAATGAAATAATACCACAGGCAATAAGACTAATCGAGATACTTTATGAGGATGCACTAAAAAAATATCCTGATAATATAAGACTATATGACTACTATGGTTCATTTTTATATGATTATAAAATGGATTATTTGAATTCAGTAAAATTATGGGAAAAAGCATACGAAATAAACCCTAAGGATGCAAGTATAAATAATAACCTTGCACTACATTATTTCCATATCGGCGAATATGATAAAGGTTGGAAATATCTGCAAGAAGCACTTAAATATGGAGATACTGAACCTAATATTCAATATAATGCTGCACAAATATTTATTATTTATCGCAACCAAATACAAGAGAGGACTGGATGGGATAAACAAAAAATATATAAAAAAGCAATGGATTTTTCAGAAAAGGCAGTAAAATTAAAACCTGATGATTTTGAATTATGCAAAGATTATGCACTTAATTATTTTACCGCTTTTCAGTTCGGTTTGCCAGTGGATGGAAAAAAATCAGCACAAGCATGGCGAATAGCAAGAAAAGTAGCACGCAATGATGACGAAATATTTTATACTTGGCTTAATGAAGGAAGAGCATGGCTATCCGTGAAAAAACTTGATAATGCACGACAATGCCTACTTGAAGCGTTAAAAATAAAACCAGATAGCGAAATTACAAAAAACATACTTATGCAGATAGAATCTGGAGAAATAAAAGATTACTTTAATAATGAGAAGAAGAATACACGCAATTATGGAGCAGAAGAACACAGAAATCCATTTTTATCACCACTTAAAAACTTCACAGGAAGAAAAAAGTCGAAGAACCCTTTACAAAATAGAAATATAGAAGCCACTAAACAAGTAAACAAATAAAAATTTATTTAATCTTATGTCTTACTATTACCAAAGATATTATGTTGATAATTTAAGTTTTTTCCGTCCAACTATTACAAGAGGTGTTAGAAACCTTATCCTGATAAATATATTGATTTTTATTTTTGAATTATTCTTAGGTTTAGTAATGTCAGCATTAATATCAATAATTCCTATGAAACTTTATGAGATGCCCATGGGATATATGATGTTGTTTCAGTTATTTGGCTTTAACATCCCATTATTTTTACGAGGAGCACTATGGCAAATAATTACATATATGTTTATACACAGTGGGTTATATCATCTTTTCTTTAATATGCTTTGGTTATACATTTTTGGACCCGAAGTGGAGATTTATTTTTCTAAAAAAAGATTCTATATTTTCTATTTATTTTGTGGAGCGACTGCAGTACTCGTTAATTTTATTCCCTTTGTCTTTCAAGGATATACACCGCCTATCGTGGGTGCCAGTGGCAGTATTATGGCTGTTCTTGTAGCATTCGCATATATAAATCCAGAACGAGAATTTTTCCTTTTTCCTCTCCCTATCCCAATAAATGCCAGGGGAATCGTTATCTTAGTTATATTACTTAACCTTCTTTATATTAGTGGTTTTGCTAATATGTCCATAGTAACTCATTTGGCAGGTATGGGTATTGGATATCTATATATTTCTGCTGATGATAAAGGTATATTCTACAAATTAAAAAAATTATTCGGTTTGAATAAATTTGACGTGTAAAATGACTTTGAATAAGGTATAAGGAAGAAAAATGTTTCCAAGCATGCAAGAACTATTAATTTTTATATTAATCATTATCCTCCTTAATTTTACTGGCGTTTTACCTATTGTAATAAAGGCACTTAGAGAGTTCAGAGGTGATTATAGTGACAGAGAAAATGAAAAACCAAAAAATAAAAATACAACTGTAAGTCCTCAAAATATCGAAATATCTTACCGCCTTTTAGGTGTTTCTCCAAGTAGCCCATGGGATGAAATAGAGTCTGCATATAGAAAAAAAGCAAAGTTACATCACCCTGACTTGGGAGGAGATGAAGATACCATGAAGGCATTAAATGAAGCATACGAAATATTGAAAAAAATATATAAAAAGAAGTAAACGTCAGAAAGGAGATAAAATGATAATAAATAGAAGAAAATTTCTTCTATCTTCCGCATTAAGCCTAAGTTTTATTACAAACCCAAAAATATCATTTTCAAATACTAAAGGAAGGGTTATCCTTCTTGGATTTGATGGAGTAGAACCTACAATAATCCATAAGATGTTAGAAAAAGGAGAATTACAAAATATTGCGAAACTTAAACAACAAGGAGGGATATATAACCTCACTTCAACGATTCCACCACAATCTCCTACCGCATGGTCCAGTTTCGCAACATGCAAGAATCCAGGACAGCATGGAATTTATGATTTTCTTCGGAGAGACCCAACTCAATATGTTCCAAATATCGCATTAGGTTCAGTTCACCATGCAGAATTTGATCAACAGGGAAACCTAAAAAAAGAGCCTTACTTCGAAAATATGAGAAAAGGCAGGACATTTTGGTCCATAGCAGATGAACAAGGTGTGCAATGCAAGATATTGAACATGCCGTATTCATATCCGCCAGACCCATTAAAAAATGGAGTTATGTTAAGTGGTTTAGGAGTTCCAGATATTAGAGGGACAGAAAGTTTCTTTTTTGTATTCTCCGATAAGTTTACACAAGAAGAATTAAATCAATCTATATCTGGTGGAATGAGATTAAAATTAAATTTTGAGAACTCAAAAGCAAAGGTAAAATTGCCTGCCTTTCGAAATCCAAATAAAAATAAAGAATTTATAGAAAAAGTCCTGTATTTTACAATTGACAGGACATCGAAAAAAATAACAATCGAGATTGAGGAGCAAAGACAAATTACTATCGAACAGGGCAACTGGTCAGATTGGATAGAATGGAAATTCCCCGTAACAGATACATATTCAGTTCATGCGATTAGCAGATTCTTCATAAAAGAAGCAGGTGATACCGCTTTCATATATATGACATGTTTACAATATCACCCGAAATATCCATATATCCCATTTACAACACCACAAACATATTCAGCCGAATTAGCAAAACGTTATGGACTATATAAAACAATCGGTTGGAATTATGATACGCATGCTCTTCGTCAAGATGTGCTTACAGAAGATATATTTTTCGAAGATGTGCAAAAAACCATGGCTTGGCATGAAAAATTAATGTTAGACGAATTAAACACCAATGATGGATGGCAATTACTGATGTCCATGTGGATGGCTACTGACCGTGTAGCACATCTTTACTGGCGTTATCGTGACCCAGAACATCCAATGTATGATAAGGAAAAAGCGATGATATACGGAGGGATATTGGAAGAAACTTATAAGATTATGGATCGCATTGTTGGAAATACCTTGAATTCACTAAATTCTGATGATTTTCTGATTGTAATGTCAGACCATGGCTTTACTTCATATCGAAAAGGCTTCAATCTTGGAACATGGTTAATACGAGAAGGATACCTTGTTGTTGAAGGACAAAATGACCCCAGTACTGCATATAACGACCAGTCCTTCTTACAAGGTTATGACTGGAATAAAACAAAGGCATACGCATTGGGATTGGGTTCGATATACCTAAACCTTGAAAACAGAGAAAGAAATGGCGTTGTTAAACAAACAGAAGCAAAGAAAGTTAGGGACGAAATAAAGCAAAAACTATTATCGGTAAAAGACCCACAAACAGGAAATCCTATTATAAGTCAAGTATATACATGTGAAGATTTTAAAGGTATATCAATCGACAATGCACCTGATTTGATACTTGGGTACTATCCTGGTTATCAATCTACAAAAGCATCTGCTAAAGGCTCTGCTCCTCAACAAGTATTTGAAGATAACAAAGACAAATGGAGTGGAGACCATGTAGCCACAGATTACCGACGCATCCCTGGAATGCTATTGACAAATAAAAAACCGAATACCGACAAACCTCATATTCAAGATATTGGTGTTACAATTCTTTCGTACCTAAATCTATCTACACCTGATGACCTCGAAGGGAAAAATATCCTATCGTAAATCGTTATATTAATTACTAAAATATTTACAAGCCATTCAACAAATAAACTTAAGCATACCATTTACGTGCTCTATCTTTGTTCCTTTTATATGTATTGATAGCAATATCAACATCTTCTTTTACTTGAAAGTCAAAAATACCAACGCACATAAAATCGGCTCCATTTTTGAATGCAAAATCAAAACCTTTTTTAGGTGGAATTGCACCTGCTGCCAATACCTTAAATGCTATCCAGGGAACTTTAACATTTTTCATTACTTTAATAGTCTCATCAGGATTTATATCCCACTTATTATCATAAGATTCTTCAGGTTTAGCTGACCAATAGTCAAGAGAATGGAAAGTTTTCATATAAAAATCAGGTATTATTTTCTCTTTTTCACATGCGACAATAACATCAATAGAATGTGCTCCTATACCACCTATAACTCCTTTTCCTCGAATATGGTCTACAATTTTGCCTAATAATTTCGTATCACCCTTCTGAACAAAATCATCCCCAATTTGCCCCTGGATATAAACACCGATAGCACCATTCTCAATAGCAATATCCGCATCTATATATGGATCAGACTTTTTAGGTTTTATTTGTGCTATCCATTGAATTTTCCCTTTATTCTCTTTCCAATGCCGATTAATAATTTTTAAAGTTAAATCATCAAGACGAAGAATAGCAGTATTAATCCCATTTTGTTCATAAAGAGCCAAAGTATCGAGTATTTTACCTTCGTTAAAATAATTTTTCATTAATTGAGACACATAAATTAAATCACGGCTGTGAGCAATTCCGCTAATAATGTTTCCACCTGCTATCAATCGACTTATCTCAATATTTCCTATTTTTCCTAACGGCATTTCGCGTTTCAAATCCCCATTTGAAATAGAATCCTCTCCTAATAAATCATCGTGTTCTCCAACAATTGGTATTAGCTCATTATCATTTTGAGCAAATAGATTCTGTCCAATTAATGGCGATAATGAAGTGCCAATAATGAAACGTCTTCGTGTAATTTCATTTTTCATATTTAAACCTCAATAACTATTAAATTTTAAAATAAACTAAGTTAAAGTTATTGTTTATATAATATTCATTGTTATAATGAACATACAATATTTTACAAGAAGGTAATAACTATGACAGACATTGCAAAATATCGAAGGTATGCAGAAAAGATACCCTTGTTTCATGGTTTAGAGCCTGAAGAAGTTGAAGATGTAATAAAAAGAGGAAAAATTATTATTGCCCGTAAAGGTGAAACAATTTTCCACGAAGGAATTTTAGGTAGTAATCTGTTTATTGTCCTTAGCGGAAAAGTAGGTATTTATATAAAAAATCAACTTATTACGAAATGTCACGTAGGCGATACATTTGGTGAAATGGCTGTTTTAAATAAAAAACCAAGAACCGCTACTGCTATGGCGTTAGAAGAAACCAGACTTCTTTGCTTAGATGAGAAGCAAATAAGCGATATCTTCGAAAAACACGTTGCAGTCAGATTATTACTTAATACCATCCATATTCTAAGTGAAAGGCTTGAAAAAAACAATTCCCTGATAAGTGAAATGAAAAGAATTATGGAGATATACAATATTCCCATACCCGAAATAGATTACAAAAAAGAGGAAAAGGGAGATAACGAGTAAATGTTTCTTTTCTAATATAATCATTAAAAAGAAATCGTTTGGCATAGTTGATATATAATAAGTATCTAAAATCAAAAGAAAGTGATAAGAAAATAAATAAATACATCCACATTTATAGAAAATATTGTTGTTATGTATAGGCTAAATTATTTATTTACATCGTTTGTATTACTAATATCTTTTATCTATTACAATGCCTTTCCAATAGAAATTACCGTTATCTCACAAGATTCAAAAGAACAAATTACAGTTGATTCTTTTAAACAGGATAACAAAGAATATCTACATTTACCTACCTTGATACTAAAATTGAATGGAACGATAAATATTGAAGAAAATAAGGTAAATATAAGTTTAGAAAATAAAAAAATAGTCGTTAATTTGCAAAGTAATTATATAAGTCTTAGCGACGGAATGACATCCAAATTCATACAATTACAAAATACACCTAAAATATGGCAGGATACTATTTGGCTTGAAAAAAATGACGCATATTTATTGCTTCAAACAGTTACAGGGAAAAATCTATCACCAGAAACAGGAATATCAGAAATAACTCCTGTCCCAGAAAATGAGATAGAAACAGTAACTTTAAAACCACTAACAACAGAAGATATAAAGAACGAAACTATTAATAATAAATTTGAAGAAAAGGAGCCTGTTTTCGAAGAAATAAAAGTAGAAGAGAGAAAAAATGAAGAAGAAGGAACAAAAGGAACTATCAATAAAATAATAATAGATGCAGGGCATGGGGGAGAGGACAAGGGAATTTTATTTCCATCTGGAAAGTATGAAAAAGATATTACGCTAATAATCGCAAATAAACTGGAGGCAACATTAACGAAAAACAATTTAAAAAATGAACTTATACGGAATGGAGATAATACCATTAGTATAAAAGACAGAATGAATCGACTACAGAAAAATAGTAATGAGTTCTATATAGCTATTCATGCTGATATGCCAAAAGAGGCGGGAGAAGGATTAAGGATATTCATTCCAAAATCAAACAATGAAAACATAAGTAAAACAAACGAATTGTTTGCCGAATTACTAATAAAAAAACTTGGTAGTAAACAAAATAAAATAAATATTGAAATGTATTATTCCCCCCTTTATATTAATGATGTCGAAGGAGTTGCTGGTATATTAATCGAAGTATATCCAGGTATCAAAGAGAATACAAATGAAGAGGAGTGGAATACATTTTTAGGTGATACTTCAGATTTTACAGAGGTTCTTAAAGATACATTTATAGAGTTAATAAAGAATAAGGAAGGTAATAATAAAGGTGAATGATATAAAAAAAACGGTAATAAAAAGAATTTTTGTCATTCTTTGGATCATAATTACGTTTTCCGCCGTATTAATAATTATATATATGGCTCAACAAATTATTGGAGAAAACAAACAATTAATCAAAACCGCAGTAGACACTTCTGTAAATGTAAAGGTTGAAAACAAAATAAATGAACCCCAATACACAACAAAGAACATCATAATTTATGTTTTGCCAAAAAATAAAGAATGTTTACAACCAATTGACACACAAATTGAATGGAAACCTAAATATGAGGAAAATTGCAAACAAATACTCAATAAAATGAAGGAACTTAACACAGAAAATTATAATTCTCCAATACCGAAGGATATAACTATCAGAGGAGTATATCTAACTCCAGATGGTGAGTTACTAATAGACCTTCCAGCAACAATTATATCTAATTATAAAGACCAAGCAACAACATTCCTTGAAACATTATTTACATACGCTATTGTAGATACATTACTACAAAGCGATTTAGTTGTTAACACCTCTGTAAAACAGATTAGATTTTTAATTGAAGGTTCTTTACCTTCTATGGATTTTCCAAGCCATATAAGTTGGAAACAACCTTTCATCCCAGACTACTCTTTTGTCTGTAATAAATAGGATAAATCATAAATGTATAAAAATAGCATAGCTCGTTTGCCTATAGGAGTTTTTGATTCGGGTATAGGTGGTCTTACCGTTTTAGCAAAACTAAAAAAATATTTACCTAATGAAACCTTCTTTTATTTAGGTGACACTGCACGTGTTCCCTATGGAACACGGTCTCCAGAAACGGTTATTCGGTATGCAAGGTCCTGCTCTCATTTTTTAATTAACAGGGGGATAAAAATTCTGGTGATTGCATGTAATACTGCCTCATCACAGGCTTTACCCATGTTAGAAAAGGAAGCAGACATCCCTATATTAGGTGTAGTAGAACCTGGAGCCTTATCTGCTGTCAAAACCACAAAAAATAAACAAGTCGCTGTTATCGGAACAGAGGGGACAATTGCCAGCCAATCTTATGTCAAACACATAAAAAAAATCGACCCAAGCATTAATGTTATTTCAAAAGCATGCCCTTTATTTGTACCTTTAGTCGAAGAAGGCTGGACCAAAGGAAATATCCCCTTTTTAGTTGCTAAACAGTATTTACAACCTATCATAGACAAAGGAATTGATACGTTATTGTTAGGCTGTACCCATTACCCTTTGTTAATTCCTATTATTAAAAAGGTTATTGAGAATAAAAAAATAAAAATTATTGACAGTGCAGAAGAAACCGCAAAAGCTGTTTTTGAAATACTACAAAACCACAATATGTTAAATAAAAATATACATAAGAAAACCAACACTATTCTGAATTTTTTTGTAACAGATAGACCAGAAAAGTTTAAAACCATAGGCAGTAAATTTTTAAGAGAAAAAATAGAACATGTAGAGTGGATTGATATACCAATTCTATCTTAATAATAAACAATGATATTTATTAAACAATGTTATTTAAAATAAAACCATTAAATAAAGACGAACTTAAGACAAAGAATAAATTCTTTGTTTTGCTATCTTTTTTGGTAGTTAATTCTATATTTTGGGGGACAAATAATGTAGAAAATCGCTCTTTTACAGACAATTTTGATATTCAACACCAAAAAGAGGTTAAAAATGGTGAAATTGAAGAGAATAATTTAGGTGCCTGTGGTGTATTAGAACAAAAGCAAAAACCTAAAATTGCTATTATTCTTGATGACGGTGGGTATAGAAATCCATCAGGTGAAATAGCATTAGAATTGCCCAATAAAATTGACTTTTCAATCTTACCAGACACTCACTATGGAAAAGAATTAGCTAAAGTTGCTGGTGAAAAAGGATTCGAAATTATGATCCACATGCCTATGCAAACCAAACATGGAATAGCAAAAGGTTCCCTACCATGTGAATTATTGGTTAATATGAGCGAAGATGAAATTAAAGAAAAAACAAAAGAAGCGATCAAACAATTTCCAAATGCAAAAGGAGTTAATAACCATACTGGTAGTGTTTTTTCTTTAGATGAGGACGCTCTTAGAAAATTTATGAAAGTTCTCAAAAAGGAAAAACTATTTTTTGTTGATAGTATTGTTGTTAGTAATAGTAAAGCCTTTAATGTGGCTGTAAGTGAAAAAGTACCAGCATTGCAGAGGGATGTTTTTTTAGACCATGAATATACAAAAAAAAAGATTCAAGAAAACATTAAGAATCTGAAAAAAATCGCACAAAAAAAAGGCAGAGCAATAGGTATAGGTCATTTCAAAGATTTAACAATTCAAGTATTGAAAGAAGAACTACCTAATCTGGAAAAACAAGGATTTGAATTAGTACATGTTTCGGAGTTATTCCCATGACATATACATTAGGGATTGAAACATCTTGTGATGAGACGGGTATAGCAATAGTGAAAGATGGTAAAACAGCAATAGTAAACCTTATTACAAGCCAAGTACCTATACATTCTACCTATGGCGGTGTGGTTCCAGAAATTGCTTCAAGACAACATCTTATCCATATATCCAGATTAGTAAATAAAGCAATTTCAGAAACAAATATACCTTCTATAGATATGGTAGCAGTTACACAAGGACCAGGTTTAATGGGTTCTCTTCTTGTAGGTGTTAATTTCGCAAAAGCATTTGCTTGGGCACAAAAAATACCAATAATACCTATTCACCATATTGAAGGGCATATCTTCTCTTCAATGCTTTCAAACCATAGCCCAGATTTCCCTTTTCTATCCCTTGTAGTCAGTGGTGGACATACAATGTTGATTAAATGTAAAGAACCACATAAATATGAAATCATTGGAAATACCAGAGATGACGCTGTTGGAGAATGCTTTGACAAAGTGGCACGTATTTTAGGTTTGCCTTATCCAGGAGGACCGTCTATACAAAAAGTTTCTGAAGATGGGAATCCTTTTGCTTTTAAATTTCCACAAGGACTGGCAAATAGCGAATCACTCGAATTTAGTTATAGTGGCCTTAAAACAGCTGTATTATATAAAGTTCGTGAAATCCCTGAACAAGAAAAAAATCCACAATGGTTGTCAGATATTACAGCGAGTTTCCAATGGACAGCGATTGATGTTTTAATAAACAAAACAAAAATCGCTTTGAAAAAAACAGGGATAAAATCATTGGTTATTGCTGGTGGTGTCTCAGCAAATGCACTACTCCGAAAGAGAGCCAAAGACGAATTAGACGCAGAAGTATTTCTTCCAGAAATGCAATATTGCCTCGATAATGGAGCAATGATTGCATCAGCAGGGTATTCAAGAATAGTAAACGGATATACATCCGACTTCACATTTACTGCTAATCCCTCATTACCTTTAACAATGTAAAGATTGTTCTACCTCCGATAATTCCACTCCAAGTTAGAATATTTGTTTATAGCAAGGTTTTTTATATCCTCTATATTTTTGTTTGATAATGAAAAAGAGATTGTATCTTTTCCAAAGGCCGTAAAAATAGTATCTATGATTTGCTCCTTCGATAGCGGTAAAGTCCCAACAAAGTCCCTATGATTCCTTCCGTCACGATATTCAGGTTGCTTCTGGGGTATTCTTAATACTCGTTCCATTAAGTCATAATTAACTGAATACAGGATTGTTCCATGATGAAGTAATACTCTGCTACTTCTTCGTTGAGCATTCCCAGAAAATTTTTTGTTATTGAAACAAATATCGCTAATTCCTTTAATTGTAGTATGTAATCCATAATTATTTCTTAAAACGCTAATTAATGGTGATAATAAAATATAATACGACTCACGGATATTTCTTAATTGAGGATAGAGAACAAGGTCTAAAAAAAGTGAATAATTTATACATCCAGGACCCTGTAAAACAGCACCTCCAGCACTGCAACGTCTTATAATCTTTATCCCTTCCTGTCTGCAAACATCTAAAAACACCTCATCTTGAACCTTTTGTGAACTGCCTAATACTATAAAATACTCATCACATTCCCATATCCGTAATAGATTATATTTTTCGAAAAAGGTATTTTTAGAAGAAAATAAAAATTCCTCTACAGCTATATTTTCCTCTGGTGTAGTAAATGAGTTTATAATAATATATGTATTCATAAGATTTGGTTTGTTGATATAAATTATAATTTAAAACTAAACTATTTTATAATAAATAGAAACTTTTTGAAAAGGAGAGATTTATGCCAATACCCTTAAAAGAGTTGATGGAAATGGCAATAAATAAAAATGCATCTGATATCCATCTCAAACATGATAACCCACCTATATTACGAATTGATGGTATATTAAGAAGAATAGAGGGGGACAATCCCTTAACAGATGACGACTTAAAAATCTATCTAAGTGAAATTGCATCTCCAGCGGATATTTTAAAATACGAAAAAGTTTTTGAATTAGACATATCCTTTTATTACGAAAACAAAGCACGGTTCCGTGTAAATATTTGTCGTGACGATGGACACGTTCGTATTGTTATGAGAATTATTCCATTAAAAATACTAAACATCGACGAACTTAATTTGCCTTCTATATTAAAAAAATTATGCAAATTGAAAAATGGTTTAATCTTAATTACTGGTCCTACAGGTAGTGGAAAATCAACAACATTAGCCGCGATGATTGATGAAATAAACAACACAAGACCTGAACACATTGTTACCATTGAAGACCCATTAGAATTTGTTCATAAAGATAAACAAAGTATTATTACTCAAAGAGAAATAGGTCATGATACACTCTCTTTTGCAAACGCACTACGCGCCGCATTACGACAAGACCCCGATGTAATTCTTATCGGTGAAATGCGTGATACAGAAACAGTCCGCACAGCTTTATCATCTGCAGAAACAGGGCACCTTGTTTTATCTACGTTACACACTGTAGATGCAGTAGAAACATTAAACCGAATAATCGAATTTTTCGAACCCCACCAACAAATGTTTATAAGAAAACAATTAGCAAGCGTCCTTCGTGCTGTCGTTTCCCAAAGAATTGTTCCATTAGCATCAGGTACAGGAAGATGTGTCGCCGCTGAAATACTTATAGGAACACGTGCTGTTCGTGACTTTATAGAACAAGGCAAACCTTTTAGAGATATTGTTTCACTAATACAAGAAGGAAAAGACCAATACGGAATGCAAACATTCGACCAAGCCTTATTCGATTTATGGGAACAAAAGAAAATCTCTACAGATATAGCATTGAGTTACGCTACTTCACCAAAAGACTTAAAATTGAAAATGCAGGGGTTGAATGTTCGTTAATACATATCCATCAAATCTCAAAAGAAAAACAGCATCTTTAATGTTATTGTAATATATAACATCATAAAACATTACATATCTATAAATATGGGCATATAACGATAAAAACACAAAAATAAACAACCCCTTCCCCAAAAAATAGAAATAATGTAAGTGAGACCTCCTTCTTTAATATGTTCTCAAAAAAATCATCCAGTATTTCATTTGATTATTTAATTTATAATATTATATTATCGTATCCTGTAAATATTATTTTATAAATACAATATAATACATAATATATATTTATTACATATTATTTATAAATTCAATAATTAGTAATATTACAATAAATAAAAAGGATTGTATTATGTCAAATAATTCCAAAATAAGCAATAATACAGGTAAAACTATTCTTCAAATTCTAATTATTTCTATAACTATATACTCATCATATCTTTATGCAAACGAAGGTGTTTTTGTTTTAGGTAATGACGCATATCAATTGGGTAGAGCATCAAGTGGAATTGCAAGTCCAAGAAGTGCTTATTGGTGCTATATGAACCCTGCCAGTATGGTTGAATTAAATAAAAGATTAGACTTAAATTGGTATATCGTTAAAACAGATATTGAAATGCACCCACGAGGACTGATAGGCAATCGTTTCGAATCACCCTTAGAAGGAGATGGGCTATTTAATATTGCCTCTGGAGGTATGATTATCCCTTTGGATGTAGGAACATTAGGAGTTGGTTTATATGTCCCGAGTGGCACAGGTGTTGATTATCAAAATTCACGAAACATTCTTTCAAGATTATGGAATGCAGACAGAAAATTATTTTATCAACATATGAGATTAGTTGTAGCCTATGGATATAAATTTGATAATGGTTGGGCAATTGGTGGAGGTATTCACGGCTCAGTATCACGATTTAAATCCGACCATATTACATTATCTCTCTTGCCAACAGAGGGGGATTTTGATTGGGATGAATCTTATGGAGCTGGATTTAATTTAAGTATTTACAAAAAATGGGAAAAATTTGCAATAGGTGCGACGTATACATCAAGACATTGGACAGAACGATTCCAACATTATAAAGATTTACTTCGTTATCCATTAGACCAACCTCAAATATTAAATGCAGGTGTCGCCTATGATGTTAATGATAAATTAACATTAAGTCTGGACTTTAAATGGCTAAATTGGGAAGGTATCCCAGCCTATGGTAGAGACCTTACGGACGGTGGTTTCAACTGGGTTAACCAATTCTGTACAAAACTTGGTGTTGAATACAGAATAAATGACAAAACAAGAATACTTGCGGGATATAGTCATGGAAACTCCCCAATAACAGAAGACCATGTGTTTTTAGCTGGTTTAGTCCCTGTTTTATGTGAAGACCATTTTACATTAGGACTGGCAAGAAAAATTACAGAGCATGATGAGGTTAGCTTATCGGGTGTAGTGGGATTAAAAAATAAAATGACCGATACAGGAAACGGGGATTTATTATCACATTTAGGGCAAGGAACGGAACTCAGTACTGGCGGATTCTCAATAGTTCTTGGCTACACACACCATTTCTAAAACAAAAAATCGTTATCTAAATTAATCACTAAAACTTTCAATTTTTATCCATAAATTAAACAGGAATTATTTGACAAGTAATCAAACATTCGTTTGAAACAAACAATTGTTTTATATTAGAATACAAGAATATCTTTAAAAAAGAGCTCAATTTCATGAGTATTCAAGACTATACAGACAAATATAAAAAGTTAGAACTTATTGAAACCGCAGGTCCTCTTTTTGCCGAATTAGGCTTAAAGGGAACCTCCATAAGAAGTATTGCAGATAAATGCAAAGTTAATATTGCTTCTATAAACTATTATTTCGGTTCAAAAGAAAATTTTTATACAGAAACACTTCGCTATGTTGCGTGGCAGGTTCAATGTCCACTGGCTCAAAAAATCTTAAAAGATCCCAAAATAGATTTTTCTTCAAAAAAAACAAAGTGTCAAATAATACAAAATTTAATCAAAGAACGAGTGCAAAATTATCTTTCTGATAAATACCCCATGTGGTATGCGAAGTTATTACTTAGAAGTCTTATCGAGCCTCCTACCATGTTTGAAACTGTGATTTCTAACACATTTATCCCAGAATTGAATGCATTGGTCGAAGTTATTGCAAAATGTGTTCCTGAAATAGACAAAGAAAAGTGTAAATTTTGGGCTTTTTCTATTCTCGGTGAGATTTCCTTTTACGTATTTGCGGAACCCGGTATTAAGATGTCTTTGGGATTAACAGAGAAAAAATATAATTCAAAAATTTTGGAGCAACTGCAAAATCACATAACAGGTCTAATCCTAAAAGGTTTAGGACTTACATAGGAAGAAAATGACATGATGAACAAGAAAAAAGAAGGATTTCATTCTTTAGATATAAAAATAATCATACATAAGAAACTTTCTCTTTTGGTTGTTGTCTCATTATTTCTTATTTCATCTTGTGCCCATAAAAATGACATTACAATTCGAGAAAAATCAATTCACGAATTTCAGAGAAAAATAGATGAACAAACACCTGAGATTATTAAAACAAATAAAGAAATAAGTTTAGAAGAATGTATTCAATTAGCATTAAAAAATAATACACACGTAAAAACATCAGAGATTAATAAAAAGATTGCCCGTTTAGAAAAAAATATGGCTTTTGCTAATTTTTTTCCACAAATCAATGCAGAATTTCAAGTAGTAACATACGACCGTCAACCGATGGTAGATATAGGTCCTCTATCAACTGCAATGCAAGATAAAACAATCCGAATAGCAGACATTCAATTACAAATGCCTATATTTGCACCTGCCACATGGTTTATTTACGACTTAAGTAAACGGGGCGTTGATATTAGTAATTTAGTTTACAACTATACATGCCAGATGATCTCACTACAAACAACCGCTTTATATTTTCAAGTATTAGCGTTAGAGAACATAAAAAAATCATTAGAAATGCAATATGAAGCATCAAAAAAGCTTGTTGAACAAATGGAACTATTTTACGAAGAAGGGCTTATCACCCAATCGCAAAAGGAACAATCTATTTTATTAAAACAATTGAAAGAAAGGGACTTAAAACAATGTGAATATGAAATTAACAAAGCAAAAGCACAACTAAACAGTGTTTTGGGGATCCATCCTTTGCAAGAAATAAAACTATCAAAAAATATTGAAATTCCTTCAACAACGGACTCATTGGAAGATTTAATTCTTCAGGCATTAAAGAACCATCCTCAGATTCAGATAGAAGACAGAAAAGTTGAAATTAGTGAAGATGAGATAAAACTTGCCATTACCCAGTTTTTGCCATTAGTTGGAGGCTTTTCTAAATGGGAATATACTTCCAATTCGTATACAATGTATTCCCAATCAGTGTTGTATGGCATACATAGTGTTTTAACCTTGTTCAATGGATTTGCAAACATACAACAATACAGAATTGCACGAGAAAAGAGAGAAAAAGCCTTTTTAGAACGAGAAGAAACAGCATTATCTTTAATTGTGGGTGTTATTAGAGCAAAAAATGATTTAGAAAAAGCTAAAGAAGACAGTAAATTAGCACATCAAGCATTTATTTACCAAAAAGAAAAGTTTAGAGAAGAAAACGAGAAATGGAACGAAGGCATGATTACGGAGGTAGATTTAATCAATCTACAGGCGGAACTTGGAAATGCTGAGATTAACCAAATAGTTGCACAAATACAAGAACAAATTGCTCGTGCTGTTTTGTGGAATTCTATCGGAAAAACATATATGGGAAATTCAATATACTGTTTTGAAGCAGTTAATACGTCTAATGAAAAGGAGCAAAAAAACAATGGAAAAGAATAATAATATTAAAATATGTATCCTGTTTATTTTCGTTTTGGAAATACTCATTTTCACAAGCTGTAAAAATAATATTGTTAATGCAGAACAAAATAACGGCACCGAGAATTTCCCTGTAAAGGTAACAAACATTGAAAAGAGGATATTCACAAAAACAGTTGAAGCACAGGGAACTATTGATACAAAAGAACACGCTATAGTATCCGCAAGAATTGATGGTGTAGTAACAGACCTGTTCGTAGACAAGGGAGATGAAGTTATAGCAAACAAAACGCCATTATTTCAGATAGATAAAGTCAGAGTAGAGCAGGCATATGAAATAGCAAAACAAGACCTTGCAGTAGCTAAATGTGGAATACGTGAAGCCGAAGCCAATTTGGCGAACATGAAGGCTCAATACGAAAAAGCAAAAACAGACTATGAAAGATTTCAAAGACTTATTGAAAAAAAAGCCATATCCAAAGATACTTGGGAACTTCAGGAAACACGATATAAAGCAACAAAAGCAGGGTTAGAACATGCAGAAGCCGTATGTCAGTTAGCAAACGAACAATTGAAAAAAGCAGAACATGCCCTTAAAATATCAGAGAAAACACTCTCTGATTCATTAGTATATGCCCCGATTTCTGGCAAAGTAAGCTATAAATTTGTTGAACAAAATGAGTTTATTGGTGCCGGTAGACCTATTCTTAAAATAGACAATCCAGAGGTATTAGAAGCCTCTATTTTTCTCCCTGCAGAGTACTATCCTTACATAGATATTGATAAAACAGAAGCAGTATTCACCGCTATGAAAAAAGAAATAGGAACATTTAAAATAACCTATAAAAGTCCTACAATATTACCTAATTTACGAACCTTTGAAGTTAAAGCAATACTTAACAATAAAGATGATTATATCGTTGCAGGTGCCATGGTTGAAGTTTCAGTAATACTTGAGAAAAAAGAAGCATTGGGTATCCCCAAAGAATGCGTATTAACCGCAGGAAATGAAAAATTTATTTTCACGGTTGTTAACAATGTTGCCCAAAAAGTACCTGTAACTATAGGATTAGAAACAAATGGCTGGGTAGAACTTGTAGATACTACACTTCAAGAGGGAACCCCAATTATTAGCATGGGACAATCTTTTATTAAAGAGGGTCAAAAGGTTCAGGTAATGGAGGACAACACAAAATGAATCTTCCAGAATTATCTGTTCGCCGACCCGTTGCTATGTCCTGTTTATTTATAGGACTCGCCTTTTTAGGTATTGATGCTTATTTTAATATGGGTATTGAATTTTTTCCAAAGGTTGATGTTCCATATGTAACTATAGTCACTGTCTATCCAGGTGCAAGTCCAGAGGAAATAGAAACAGATATAGCCCGAAGAATAGAGGACGCTGTTGTAACAATCGATGGATTAAAGCATGTATCATCTATATGTATGGAAAATGCCTGCCAAACATTTCTTGAATTTAATCTCAATGTAGATGTTGATGTCGCCGCTTATGATGTGCGAGAAAAGTTGGATTTGATTCTCAATGACTTTCCAGAAGGGACGGAAAAACCAAAGGTATTAAAATTTGACATTAACGCTGTTCCTATTATTGACTTAGTTTTAACTGGAAAATACTCTGTTGATGAGCTATATGACTATGCAGACAATCAACTTAAAGACAAATTAACAACAATAGAAGGTGTTGCAAGTGTTGAGTTAATTGGTGGCACAAAACGAGAAGTCCATGTTTTGTTAGATAGAGATAAATTGGCATCACGCGGTTTGACATCGTTAGATGTTGTAGAAGCAATACAAAAAGGTGTCCGTCTTATCCCTTCGGGTAGAGTTAAAGAAGAGGGTATGGAATATTCTGTTAAATATGATGCGGAATATCATCAAATAGAAGCGTTAGAAACCTTACCATTAAAATCAAATGATGGGTCTCGTTGTTATATTCGTGATGTCGGGAAAGTTATCTTCGGAACAAAAGAAAATAGACAGTCCGCTTTTATTGATGGAAAACCTTGTATTTCTATAAGAATTGTTAAGAGAGCAGAAGCAAATACAGTTCGGGTAGTGAATACGGTTAGAGCAGAGATTCAAAATATACAAAAGGTTCTACCTGATGGTATGGAACTCATCTGGGTAAATGATGAGGGCACATTTATTAAGGCAACAGTTGATAGTACAACATCAGATATTATACAAGGAATTATACTTACTGCGATTATATTATTCTTCTTCTTATACAATTTAAGACTCACTTTTATTGTAGGCATTTCAATGCCTATGACTGTTATTGTAGGTCTCTTTTTTATTCGACTTATGGGATATACCTTAAATATAAGCACACTCATATCTATGGGATTATCAGTCGGTATCCTCGTTACAAATTCAATTGTCGTATTAGAAAGTATCATGACCGAATTCCAAAAAACTCATAATCCCAAAGAATCAGCTATCAACGGGGCAAACCGAGTATTAGTGGCTGTTCTTGCAAGTGCAGGCACAAACCTTGTAGTTCTTTTCCCTATCGCTACAATGGGTTCTCAAGTAGGATTATTTTTTGCTCCCTTTGCATGGACTATGATTATCGTAACTGCTGTTTCTCTCTTCATATCATTTTCACTTACTCCGCTTCTTGCCTCTATTCTGCTTAAAACAACCCAAAAACAAGGCATCACACAAAAGGCAGAACTTATCTTTAATAAAGGGTTGCAATTTATAAAAAACGGATATGTTGGGATATTAAAATTTTTTGAACACAGACGTTGGGCTTCTCTTTTGTTAACAGCATTAGTAATACTTACATTTATCCATGCCTTTACATTAGTACCTAAAATTGGCTTCGGCTTCTTTTCCGAGCCTGACCGTGGCACTATCTTCATACGATTAGAATATCCTACCTATTATAGGATAGAAAATACAATAGAAAGAGTTAGAGAAATTGAGGAAAAGATAAAAGGTCTACCTTATTTACAACATGTTCTAACAAATATAGGTAAAGTCCAAGGCATGATGGGAATGAGTTCTGAGGGTGTTCATTTAGCACAAGTATTACTTGTATTTAACCAAAAACCAGAACGTCCTGATATGCCTATTGAAAAAATGAAAGATACTATAAGAAAACTTATTGAAGGTTACCCAGATTGTCAATATAGAGTCTCAACTCCTACTGCAGTTGGAGGACAAGCGGTCCCTATAGAACTGGAAATATCAGGTGAAGACCGTGGAGAAATACAAAGTATTGTAAAACGATTGAAAGAACACGTAAAAGATATTAAAGGAATAAAAGATATTGATACTTCTGTACGTTTAGGGAGACCAGAATTGAAAATATACCCAAATAAACCTCTACTTGCTGATTTAAATATTCCTCCTTTGGTTTTAGGGTTGATTTTAAGAGGAAATTTAGAAGGAATAACATCTGGCGTTTATAAAGAACAGGGGAGAAATTATGATATCGTTGTAAAGTTTGAAGAGAAAGAAGGTAAAAATCAAGTAGAAAACTTTTTACTTCCAGGAGCACCAGGACAACCAATTACTCTTAAAACGGTCGCTGACATAAAAGAAGGAGTTGCACCAGTTACCGTATTAAGAAAAGATAAACATAAAATTGAAAAATTATTCGCAGGATTAGACCCCAAAAAGCCTCTGGGTACAGCTGTAGATGAAATAATAGAAATAATAAATAAATATGGGAAAATTCCAAGGGGATACGGATATTACTTTTTTGGCGAACATGAAGTAATGGTAGAAGCACAGCGGGAGTTCGCACGTGCAGGACTAATTGCTGTGGTTCTTATTATTCTTGTATTGGCAGCAATATTAGAATCATTCAAACAACCATTCTTTATTCTCATTACGTTACCTTTGGGATTTGTTGGTATAATATGGGCATTATATTTAACGGGATACTTCCTCTCTATGTTTGTCTTGCTTGGTTTAGTTATGCTCTCTGGAATTGTTGTAAATAATGCCATCCTTATTATGGATAGACTAAATCAACTCGTTGTGGCTGGTAGTTCAAGACATAAAGCAATGATTCAATCCGCAGGAGAACAATTCCGACCCATCTTAATGATTACACTTGCCGCAATAGGCGGAATGATTCCTATAGCCACAGGCAAAGGATTGGGTAGCGAAATTAGAACAGATTTGGGTATTGCAAGTATAGGAGGCATTGCAATCAGTGGTGTTTTAACGTTAATAATCATCCCCATTTTGTATGATTTATTTACTCGTGGAAAAATAGAAAACAATGACAAATAAGATGATACATGTTGTTTATTTATATTACAATCTTATTTTCCCATGCTTTTATTGAGCCATATTTGCTATATGTAGATGATACTACTCCTAAGAACTGGCTATCATCAGACCCGTCTATAATATTGAAAATTCAGAAATTAGATTTTTCTCACAACATATTCAATATTTCTGTCTCAAAAAGCGACAATGAATCTAAATGGCATTATGTATATTATGATATACCAATCATTAAAGAACAATTTGTTTATGCAAAAACATATATAAGATTAGTAGATAAAAAAGATTCGTTAGGTGTAGGTGTTACAATAGGGTTCATTGATGAAAATGGAAATAGAATCGATTTTGTTGAGGAAAGGTTGACTGAACCTACAAAAACATTTGTCCCTATCCATCTTTATGGAAAAACACCAATTGGTACTTCAAAAATAAGAGTAACACTCTTTATTCATAATCAAGGAGCCTTAGAATGCTATGAACCCATAATCTCAACCCCATGGCATTTAGAACAAAAGCAAAATGAAGTAACATTACATATAAATAATAAACCATTAAAGAAAAAGTTATTAGGTTTCGGTGCAGAAGATGATGGCCGTTTTTATGATACAAATAATAAAATTGAGGGGGTAGACGATGAAGCAGTACAACTTAGAAAAGAACGCATCATATCTATTCAACCGCACTGGGTAAGGACATTTGCATGGTTTAAAGACTGGGACCCAAAAGATGATGGATTAAGTTTTACTTTTGATAGTGATGGAATGCAAAGCCTTTATAAAACAATTGAAGAATATCAGAAACTTAATACAATTGTTAATATTACTTGTGTTAATTGGGGAATACCTTATCCATGGGAAGATGTAGATAAAAGGACAAATTCTATAGTTGCGTTATTGAAACACCTAATCAAAAACAAAGGATTTAATAACATAAAATATTTTACTTTAACTAATGAACCTAACTATTTTTTCTATACAAAGGGAAACCGATTTGATAAATACAAAGAATTACATAAAAAACTAAAGGAGAGATTCAAAAAGGAAGGTTTATCAATTCAAATTGTTGGTAGTGACGATGCAATGGGCACAGACTGGTTTCAAAAATGCTTGGAAGACAAGGATTATCAGTCCTATGTGAATATTTGGGCTTCTCATTTCTATTGGCAATATAACACTGTCTATTTTGCTGATAAATTATTCCATGAGCGTATAGAGTTAATGAATAAATATGTGAAGAATAATAAACACCATATTTTTACAGTAACAGAATTCGGGGTAACAGACCAACGCTTTAAACCACCATCTATAAATCCAATAATGCAGGAATACAAAGGTGCTTTGTATAGCGTAGCATTGATTATTGACGGATTAAATCAAGGTGTTTCTGGTTATAGTCTCTGGTGCTTACAAGAAGTTCGTTATCCTGGTTTAAAAGAACCTATGCGGATGGGATTGTGGGGATATAAAGATAAAAATTGGCAAATTTACCCAATGTATTATGCAATGAAAATGTTTACAAATAACACAGCACAAGGTAATAAAATATATCCTATAAAAAGTTCCAATCCTACATACTTCAAGTCTGTAAGATTAGGAAATCGGATATTCTGGGTAAATTTATCAGACAAAGAAATAAAAGTAAAATTTAACAAAAAACTAAATATGAAATCAGCATTGTATTATGAAGGAAATGAAAATAATGTTCATGATATAACTGAAAATAAAGATTATTCGATAAATAGAGAATATATACGTTTACCTAAAGAAAGTTTTGGCATTTTTAAATTTTAGTAGCACTACAAATTACACGGGAATAACAAATAGTTCTTTATCAGAGACTGTTAATCTTTCACATCCATTCTTCGTAATGACAACCGCATCTTCAATTCTAACCCCACCTCTATTTGGTACATATATTCCAGGCTCAACTGTAACAACAAAGCCCTCTTCTAATATAGTTTCACTTTCTCTATTTAAACGTGGCGGTTCATGGATTTCTAAACCTACTCCGTGTCCTAATCCATGACCAAAATACTCCCCATAGCCCATACCCGTGATAATATTACGAGCAACACTATCAACATCTTTTGCCAAAACATTGGGTTTTAACATACTCAACGCTTTATTTTGTGCATTAAGAACAATAGTATATATATCCATAAACCATGTGCTTGGAATAGCCCCAAAAATAAACGTCCGTGTAAGGTCTGAACAATATCCCTTGTAAACACACCCACAATCTATGAGCACAATATCCCCAATGTTCAACGTTCTATCCGATGGCTTCCCGTGTGGTAGTGATGATCGGTTTCCAAATAAAACAATAGTGTCAAAGGCAGAACCATCTGCACCAGACAATCGAAACTCATAATCAATACGTAAAGATAATTCCTTTTCTGTCATCCCTTCTTTAATGTTTTTTACCGCATTATAGACGCATTTCTCTGTTATTTGACAGGCTTCCTTTATGAGGTTTATCTCTTTTTCATCTTTTATTATGCGAAGCATAGAGAGTTCGTAAAAAACAGAGATAAATTCACCTGAGAACTGTTTTTTTAGTGTGTCCATTAACAGCAAATTCATTTTTGCAGGATGAATTGCAACTTTCTTCACATTATGAGAAGAAAGTGCGTTAGCAACTTCTTTTTCTAATTCACCTTTGACAATAACAATCTGATAATCGGAGACCTCCTGACTTGATTGTTCAAGATAACGAAAATCAGTAAATAATAAGGTATGGTTTGCCGTAATGATAATAGCCGAAGATGAACCAGTAAAACCTGATAAATAACGATTATCAATTGGACAAAAACTTAAAAAAGCATCGCATTCGTTCTTATTTATTATCTCCCGAACTCGATTTATTCTATTCATATAATCAAACATTTACTCATCCCCATATAGGATTAAAATAATCCTACCAAATGTTAAGTTTTCTCCTTTTTTCTTTTAAATCCGTTACATATTCAGTTGCTTTTTCTACCTTCTCATCCAAAAGAGTTACCTCATTATTTAGTGAATATTTAGCAAATATGTCCCTTGCATCTTTCATGTGTGATATATACTCATCCCAGTAAAATGGAACTATTCTCCAAATGGATGCAGATTTTTCAAAGTTATAAATCGCCTGTTTCAAAAATTCTATTTGTTCTTCTTGAGTTTCGAAATCTTTTGTACCAGCAAGCCATAACACTTTTCCAAAATTGTAGTAAAGGTCACCATGTTGAGGACTTCTTTTTAATGTTTCTTCACCCCAGAACAACATATTTTTACGACTTTCTTCAAAAACAGTCGGAAATATATCTTTAGGTGAATAAGTAAATACTTGCTTATATATCTCTGTGATAGATGATGGAATATCCTCCTGATATGGAAAAATGCTATCTACACGACTTAAATATTTTGCATAACTTATAGAAGCGTTCCGAATATGGTTTATAAAATTCCATGTATTCTTGATAACAAGAACCGCGTTATCAGGTACAGGTTCTCCCTCGGGTAATAAAGTTGCTTTATTACTTCCTTTCCCTTGTGGAACATACACATTTCCATATTTCCTCATGTTGTTTAAATCAACAAAGAAATATTTTAAGACAGTAGCAGACATCTTAGGTTGTTTCTTCGAATTACCCAATGCATACTGAAGAACATCTGTAAATGTATAATTAATCGATTTCAATACAATAGATGTTTCTGCATCCTTTCCAACATTTAAAAATGACATTCTACTACGAACTAAATCCCTTAAATAAGGCGGATAAGACAAGTAAGTAAGGCACATCACTAAAACAAAAAATATAAAAAATACACCCCTCGATTTCAAAAGCTTATTCACTGTATTACCATTTTCAACTCCTTCTTGTTTTTCATCAAATAAAAATAGAGAGAGTGTAATCAGAAAATAGGTTATGAGTGAAGAATGGGAAAAATGAATATCTAAACCCGCATGTAAAAGAAAAGCTAAAATACCTATCGATAATGCAATGTGATGCAGGTTAATCGGTTTCCTATTTAACCCTGTCCATATTTTATACAGAATACTTATAATGAAGGTAATAAAAATCATACCTCCTAAAACACCTGTTTCACATAACATTTGCAAATATCCATTATGACACTCTTTTACATCTCCTGCCCCTAAATATTGATATCTTGGATAGGCAAGGGCAAAATTCCCCAAACCAACCCCTGTAAAAAAGTTATGTATCCACATACTAAAACCTACTTTCCAATAACTCCAACGAAGTCGAAACGATGACGGGTCTCTAAGTTGTTTCCAAGATACACCGACACCAGATTCAAGTATCTCTTCAGCCGCTTCATTAGCATCCCTACTTTGATAGGAAACAGATTCATTACTCTTAGATTGATTAGAATCAATATCCTCAGCATTGGATATATTCAATGAGAGAGAGAGAACAAAAAGGGGAACAATAATAAAGGTAAAAATAATTATTGAAAGAGTACCTTTTAGTGACTTTTTGTCAGAAATCCGAGATAAAATAAGTAAGAAACAAATTGTTAAAAAGGATAATCCCAACGATAACCATGACCCTCTGGAATATGTTAACCAAAGCGAAAGGAATGCAAATATAACAGATAACATAAGAATTAATGAGTATAAAAAATACTTGCCCGTTTGATAACCCTTTTTGATACAAATCCATGCAAACACACATGATGGTATTAAACTTATTAAACCTGCTAAGCCTCCTGCAAGATATATATCAATATTTGAACTCGATTCGAGACTATATGTAAGTGGAAACAATTCTGTAGCATAAATAATAATTGTCGAAATAAGCCAGATTATGGCTGTTTGCACTAAGACCCAACGTTCCCTCCTCTTTGACATATTTGTATTTTTTTCATCCCATAGATTTACGAACATTTTGATATGTTGATAAGCCCAAAAAATACTAATAGGGAAGAGAAGGATAATAAAACCACCTAATGCATTAGGGAACAACATTGTTCCAAATGCACGGTTAACATTAAATCTATATATAAGTTCCCTCGATAATTCGGCTGTACCAAAAAATTTAATTCGTAATGCAGGATCCTCAGCAATACTCTTTCTTAAAAATGGTAATACATATTGAAAATGCATAAATGCATACCATGTTTGCAAACCCATGGCGATAATAAGTGTCCATAGTAAAACATTTCGTTGTTTTGCAGTTTTTAAACTACCATAGGTAGAAAAAAATAAAAATGCATACGATGTCCATAAGATGGTATAACGGTAACTTTTGCCATATTGGTGTGATAAGGGTAATAGCAGATATAAAACCAGTGTAAACAAAAAGAAAATAAGCGTATGAATGTCAATTTTTAACGAGTCCTTCTTAAACCAACTCCTAAAAATATAAGAAATGGATATAAAAATAATTGCCCACACAAAATAGGTATTATCTGTCGGATAAGTGTAACCATCCAACCAGCAACGGACAATGGATATTGCACAAACCCCCAAAATAGGTTGAATTATAGAAAAACCCATTACAATTATAAGACCAGATAATACAACGAAAATATCATTACTTCCTCTTGTATATCTTAAATAATTAATAGTGTCATAATAAGATAAAATTAGAGGTTTTACTTTTTCTAATATACCAAAATAAAAAAGAAGTAAATTTACAATAAAGACACAACCTATAATAATGGAGGTTAAAATAACTCCTTTTAATGAAAAGTCTAAAAAATATCCTCCAATGTGGATATCCTCCATAAAAAATGCATCTGCTGTTTTGAAAGACGACTTATCTTCAACAGGTTTCTTTAAATAATTTTTACCTTGTTTCTTACCCATAAGACTATTAACTACTTTCCATTTGTATTTTTTTGTGCATTCATCAGAAGAACTATAAGAATGTATATCCCTAAGATTTGAAGAATAATAAGGACGCTAAAATTAAAATTCAACATAGGAAGGAATAAAGCCCCTATACATGTAATAATTCCAACGAGCCATATAAATTCAACAGCTTGTTTTGATGTCATTCCTAATTCAACAAGACGATGTGAAAAGTGTCTTTTGTCACCTAACATAATAGGTTGTCCACTTCTCCATCGTAGATAAATAACACTAAACGTATCAAAAAGTGGCACACTCAAAATAACTACAGGAGCAAGGATAGCAACACGAGAAGGGGTACCTTCTAAATGAAATGTTCCGAGCACACCAATCGTAGATAGAAAAAAACCACAAAACATGCTACCTGCATCTCCCATAAAAATTCTCGCTGGATTGATATTATGAAACAAAAAACCAGCAACACTACCCGCAAAAATCATTAAAAAGAGACGAATAAGAAACTCATCGTAAGGCTGAATACAAAGGAAAAAGGCAATAGCAGATATAAACGATATTCCTGCACACAGTCCATCCATATTATCTAACAAATTAAGAGAATTTGTTAAAAGGACAATCCATGCTATTGTTATTAAAGATGATAATAACCAATGTGAAAAATAAAACATTTCTATTCGAATTCCAGAAAATACCAATATTAGGGAGGCTAATATTTGACCAGCCAACTTTATCCCAGGACGAAGTGATTTAATATCATCAATCAAACCTAAAATAAAAATGACTACGCTACCTCCTACAATCCCCAAAACCTTTTGAAAAGAACCAGCCCCTAAAAAATCAATAATAGAACTCCCTGGCAAAGCCTCCCTAAAATCTTTCGAAAAAAGATACAAAAGAAAAATAATAAATAGAGAAATATGAAAAGACGCAAATATCCCTACACCTCCAAGTAATGGCGTAGGTTCAATATGAGATTTGCGACCTTGGGGATGGTCTAAAATATTTAATTGTATGGCTACACTTCTACACAACTCTGTTAATATTAATCCTGTTAAAAAAGATATAAATATCGCAAAGGAATATATAAAAGAAAACAAATTCATTTGCCTACAACACTCCGATACAAATCAAATTCCATTTTAGCAGTGTTTTCTATATTGAACTCCTTCTCAACTCTTTCCTTCGCAGTTTTACCCATTTGTATCCTAATTTCTGGATGTTCAAGCAAAAAAGAGATAGCATTGCTTAAACTTATACTGTCATTGGGAGGAACATTAATTCCTGTAATACCGTCAAGATTCGCAAATTCTACTCCGGTGCCAAGTTTAGTTGCAATTACAGGTTTCCCAACGGAATGAGCCTCTATAATTGATAAACCAAATGCCTCACTTCTTGCGATAGATGGAAACACAAATAAGGAACATGCATGTAAATAATTTATTAAATCATCATCACTAATTTGTCCAATGAAAAATACATTATCGCATGAAAGTGATTTTTTTAAATCTTCTAACCTTTTTCGTTCAGGCCCATCACCAGCAATGACAATAGGGACATTAATATTGTTGGCACTTTGAATCAAAACATGAATCCCTTTATAGTAACGATGAACTCCACAAAAGAAAACAAAAGAGGAACCATACTTTCTTTGTATCTCATCAATTTTATTTTTGTCAAAAAATCCAAATTTATTTGTCTCTATCCCAAGAGGAATTGTTTTACATTTGTCTAAATGTTTTGATAAAAAAGGCGAATTATTAGCGTAAACATCACTCGTTGGAATAATTAATTCAGATTTCTTAAGAAAATTATAAAATAAAGGTGAGTATAATTTCATCGTGTATTTTTGTCGAACTACATCACTATGATAACGAACCACATAAGGGATATTCCCGTGATTTAACAAGACAGACAGCTCACCAAGTGGATTTGGAGAATGAATAATGAACAAATCAGGCTTAATATTTCTCAAATATAACGGGAATAATGGTGCAATAGGACTACTTAGAATACGCCCAAGTTCCCCAACAGATATAATCTCAACATTATCAGTAACGGTTCTGGATGTTTTTAGTTGTCTACTACAAACAAGGACAGTGATTTTTGCCCATTGTTTTTGATATTTAACAGACAAAGCGATATGTTTTTCAATACCACCAATAACAGGAGGATAAAAATCTTTATAAACATGACAAATATGCATTGTAATACCACTAATAAAACGAATATTTTTGGGTACCTAAAAATACATTCGGATAATAATTAAACTTGTCAATTTTACCTTCAAATAATAGCTTGGTTGATGGTTGAAATACCTGATATAACTGGCTACACGTAGCACAAACAGGGTTTAAATTACCCGATACATGTTGCCATCTTAAATCTTTATACCTATCACTAAACCAGATAGACTTAAAATCAGACTCATAAATATTACCCATATAAAACTGACGATAACTTAATGTATAACAGCATGGCATAAAATCACCATTTGCTGAAATAGTTGGCTTTTCCCAGAGGTCAAAGCAAGTAACTATACCCTTTCGAGGTGGCAGGGTTTCATCATAGAAATCTAAGTCATGAGGTGGAACGACCTCAAAATCTGGAGAACTCAATGAACGTATAAAGGTTAATATTTCTTCTTTTTCTTTATCTGGCAAGTCAACAATCGTATTATCTACAATTTTAGTCCCGTCTGGAAATTTGATAGTATTAGGAATACCACAAACTATTAAATGCTGAAAACAGAGCATATTAGCACCATGTTCCTTAAAGACTTTTATCATTTCTGGAATTTGACTAACCGTGCTCTTAAATATAACGGCATGTATTGCGATTACAGGCTTATCAGATTTATTCTTCTTCTTAAACTCATCAAGTTTTTTAATATTATTTAATACCCGAGAAAGAGAATGGTTTTTACTCCCAGGACGGATACATAAATAAAGATCAGGGTCAATTGTATCTATTGAAACTGCGATTCTATCATGCTGTATTTTAACTAACATTTCCGCAGTTTCATCGGATAAAATCGTAAAATTAGAGTTAAAATACGTTTCTAAGTTCCGTTCTTTACAAAATTGTATCGCATCTATTAATTTGGGATATAAAATAGGTTCTCCCAAACCTTGAATATGAACACCTTTTAAGTACTTAAATTGATATATTTCATCTACAATTTTATTAAAAACAGGCAAACTCAAATCATAAAATTCTGTAATCTTGTTATATCCATGAGAACAGATAATACATTTAAGATTACAGCGATTTGTAGGCTCTATTTGTAAAATGGTAGGAAAAACTGGAGGATTAACCCACGCTTTAACAATAGACCTTATCTTTGATGGAAGTAAGTACCACATTGCTAATGTTATTACTTTCTAATACCTCATAAAGACCAACTTTAATTTATAATATCACATAACAATATATATACATCTTAATAATAAGAAAGGATATGGTTTGAAAAAAATAAATATACATATTTTACCTGTTAATGAAGTGATAGAGGCAAATGAAGGGAGCAATTTATTAGATATATTGCATAAACAGAACTATAAAATACCGTCATCATGTGGGAGAAAAGGAATTTGCGGAAAATGTCTCGTAGAGGTTAAGGAAAACAACGATAAAAGATTAGTCTATGCTTGTCAATTTAATATAACAAAAGAAATAACGGTATATTTGCCAGATAAATACATACAAACAGAAGGGGAGACCTTTCAATACCAAAAACCTTATTTTATAAACACAACTATTCAACTAAAACCTAATATATATGCTTCAAAACTACTTTTAGACAAACCAGGTTTTAATGATACACGCTCCTATATTAGTCGTATATTCCAAAAAATCGGTGAGAAGGATATCCCACTTTCATTATTAAAAATACTACAAGAAAAAATAAGGGAAAACAATTTTTCAGGAATACTTATATCTTCTGAGAAAAAAATATTAGATTGGCTTTCAGATAATGAATATAAAGGGTGTTATGGAATAGCCATAGATTTAGGAACTACATCTATTGCAATTGAAATTACAGATGTAATTAGTGGCGAAACAAAAGGTGCTATATCAGATTTAAATCCACAAGTTATGTATGGTGATGATGTAATCAGTCGCATTTCTTATGCGATTCATTCAAAAGAAAACTTAAAACAACTGCAAAAAAAGGTTATTGACGGGATAAACAATTTATTGCACAAGTTAACAAATCAAACTGGAATTGATACAAATTGTATTTATGATATTACAATAGCAGGCAATACTACTATGATTCACCTGCTTACAGGAATTAACCCTGTTTCTCTTGGCGAATGTCCTTTTGTACCTGTTATAGATTCAACAATAAATACACATGCAAAAGAATTAGAGATAAATACCCATCCAGAAGCCGAGGTTTACATTTATCCTGCTGTCGGAGGTTTTGTAGGAGGCGATATTGTATCTGGGTTAGTTGCCTTAAACCTATTCAATTACAACAAACCTTTTTTATTCATCGATTTAGGCACAAATGGTGAAATTGTTGTTGGCAATGATGGACACTTGTGGACAGCATCAACAGCAGTGGGTCCTGCTTTCGAAGGTGGAAGAATTCAATGCGGAATGCGAGCAACCATAGGAGCAATTGAACATGTATCCTATGATAATGATGATATACAAATATATACAATAGGGAATGTAAAACCCGTTGGAATATGTGGAAGCGGTTTAATCGATTTGTTAGCAGTCCTCTTAAATTTGGGTATCGTAGATTACTCAGGAAAAATGCTCAACAATGAAAAATTAAGAAATATCATCCCTGATAAAATAAAGGCACGGATAAAATTAAAAAATAATGAAACTGTATTTATTGTAAATGATTATAAAGATATTGACAACGCAATATTTCTATCTGCACATGATGTTCGTCAGTTACAGTTATCATGCTCCGCTATTAAATGTGGAATAAAATTGTTATCTGAGATTGCCAGAATAAACTTAGAAAATATTAAAAAGGTGTTTGTAGCAGGAACATTTGGCTATTATGTTAACCCGAATAATTTAGTCCGATTAGGCTTACTACCCAATGAAGTTAATGTAAATAATATATCTTTCGTAGGGAATACCAGTTTAGCTGGTTCAAAATTGGCTCTAATAAATAAGGACATCAGAAAAAAAGCAAATGAGTTAGCAAAAACAATTAAACATATTGATTTATCAACACTTCCAAACTTTGAAGAAGAATTTGCACTATCTACCTTTTTCCCTACAAATCAAGGATAAAAATCACACAAAATACTGACAAATTCTATTAACACCTTCCTGAAATACCTCCTCCTGCGGTAAAAGGCTAATAACTATATATTTACCATGAGGAAATCGAAACATTGACCCTGGATGAATATATACCCCAGAATATTTTAGAAGATTTAAAACTAATTCTTCATCATTAACATCAATATTTTTAACCTCAACTACAAGATACCAACCACCATCAGGAACAGATAAAGATAAAATAGGATGGGTTGCGAAGGAATTAGTTGCATAACGTAAATTATTCGTTATACGATTTTTTATTTCTGATTGAATCGGGTTAAGGAACTCAAATAATTTAGGTAATGCAGTTTGAACAGGTGTGTTTACAGAAAGAAATGTATCAGCAATTATTTCTAATGCTTCATAAATCTCGTTCTTCATATTTTCAGGCGCAGAAACAAGAATCCAACTTAATTTGAGTTGAGGTAACCCTAATATTTTAGAAATACCATTAAGTGTAAATATTGGAATTTTCTCTGAACTCAAAATGACAGGCTGTTTTGAGGAAAAAGTATAGTCACGGAATACTTCATCAATTATTAATGGTAAACAATATTTTTCCGCAACAGAAATAAGAATATCAATTTCATCAGTACTTAAAATATTCCCAGTGGGATTATTAGGTTGAACGAATAAGATTGCCTTGGTTTTTGTGGTAATGCTTTCTTCTAATGATTTTTGTGAAATACACCATTTAGAATTATCATTACGACTTAAATAATAAGGTACCACATTAACCGTCTCCAAAGATGCTATAAAATCAAGCAATGGGTATGATGGTGCGGGTATTAATACCTCATCATTTGGATTACAAAGTAATTTAAGTAGATAAGAATAAGCCTCAGAAGTCCCAGAAGTTAGAAATAAATCTTCAGGATAAATTGAATAACCATGGTTATTATAATATTCACATATACTTTTTCGAGCTATATCTAAGCCTTTAGGATTGGGGTCATATAACAAAACATTTGCGTCGTTTAATGCTTGAAGTATTTCATACTTCGGATATCTTATACTTGCTTTAGTCGGATTTGATAGGGTTAAATCGTAAATAAGCTGTCCTTTTTCTTTATACGAAAAATACAATTTAGCAATTGGATTAATATCCCCTGATAAATCATAATAATCGAATCGTTTCGATATAAACATATTAGTATCCTTATAAGTATCAAAAATAAAATATATGTTACGATTATAATCTAATAATGTGGAGTTTTTAATATGACAGAATTGATTCCGAAGTTAGCAGGCGTTTGTATTTTATGGAGAAATATAAAAAACAACCCTGAAGTATTACTTATTAAACGTGGTGAAACAATGGAATTTCTACCTGGACACCATGCTTTCCCTGGAGGCAGAGTAGAAAAGGAAGATTGGAATTATTATATCGATGGAAAAGCAGAACAAAAGATAAAAAGTGCTTTTATTGGTGCAATCCGAGAAACATTTGAAGAAACAGGCTATTTCCCTTCCATAATCGATAACAAACAAAAGAAAGATGAATTAAAAAAATTATGGTATGATTTACATAATAGAAAAGTAGGCTTTAATAAAATCATAGATTTCCTCCATCTAAAACTAAATCTTGATGACGTCCCATTTTCAGGTCCTTGGATAACACCTCCAGGATTGCCAAAACGCTTCGAAACGTACTTTTTCTTCATCGAATGGAAAGAAGAATACTTCAAATTAGGTAATATTAGTATAGATGAAGTTGAATCTATATTATGGAATACACCAAAAAATATTCTTCAACAATGGCATGAAAAAAAAGTGTCCCTTTCTACACCTGTGGCATATATATTAGAACAAATTGAATATTTTGGCATTCCAGAAGTATTTCATAATTTAAACATTATTCCTTGGAAAAGAGACGGCTATTCATATTTTCACCCCCGTGCAGGAGTTCATATTTTCCCTTTACCTTGCCCCTTAGATACGTTTTTTAATCAGGTAAATTGTGTAGTTATCGGAAAAGATGAAATGCTCATTATCGACCCTGGTAGTGGTGAAGAACAAAGCACAAAAGAAATGATTTTTTGGCTGGAACATTTTATAAAAATGGGTTCAAAACTTGTCGGTATATGTATAACACATAGCCATATTGACCACATAGGTAGTGCAGAGTTAATAGCCAAACATTTCGAATTACCTATATATGCATCTCCAGAATGTAAAGGAAAAATACCATTTCCAATCGATGGCATCTTAAATAATGGTGATAAAATTATTTTAGGCAAAAATGATATACCCTGGATTATTGAAGTTATTTCAACACCAGGACATACAGAGGGGCATCTATCCTTTTACGAGAATACTACAAAAACTCTTATAGCAGGGGATATTATAAGTTCCGAAGGTCCCGTCCTTATTGACCCTGATGATGGTGGTTCTATGGGGAAATATATGGACTCTATAGGAAAAATTTCAACATTAGATATAGATTTAATTATCCCAGGACATGGTGTTGTCTTATTTTTTATGCCTGGGAATAAAATGATAAAAAAACTAATAGAACATCGTAAATTAAGAGAAGAAAAGATAATCAACCTTATCAAATCAGGAGTAAGTTCAATAAATGAACTTCTTTTAGAAGCGTATAATGACGTCCCTAAAGAAAGACTTCACTTAGCAAAACAACAACTCAAAGCCCATCTCATTGACTTAAAAGAAAAAAATATTATATCTCAACAGTTATTTGATAAATATTTACTTTCTTGAAACCATCAAGTCCAGGTCTTCCAAAAGCGCCTGAAGGTCTTCCTCATGCATTACTTCATCTTGTAGTATTTGCAACACCATATTATAAGTAACAGGGTCGCCATCCTTTGTCTCTTTTAACAACGCATTATATACTTGTATAGCACATTGTTCCCCTTTGATATTTTGTTCTAACAAAGGACGGACATACGGGTCACTCGGTGGGTCATAACCACAATTGGTCAGCTCATACCACTGCTTTGGACTTTCTACTGGCGTTCCACCTAACTGGATTATCCGCTGAGCCAACATATCTGCATGTCTTAGTTCATCTGCAGAATGTTGAATTAATTCCGCCATCACTGCCTCCTTCATCGGTCCTTTTGCAACCTTAGCACCTAACCAATATTGATAATAAGCAAACCACTCATCTGAAAGTGCTTTGTTTAACAAATTGAGTAGTCGATTTAAATCCATGTTAACTATTTCTTTACCTTTTGTACCCATAATTCTTCCTTTCCGTTGTTGCTTTTTTTTGGATATCATTTTTAAATTAAAATAATATCATATTAGAAGGAAAATACCAAACATGTTTCATAGAATATTAGGTATCATTAGCGACACTCATAATAATTATCAACTTGCTGAAAAAGTGTGTTTTATTTTGATAAATGAAAAAAAGGTAAGTACTATCTATCATTTAGGGGATAACTATGAAGATGGTGAATATCTCTCCTCTCTCGGCTTACCCATAAAGATGGTGCCAGGATTATGGTGTGACCAATTCCACGACTGGAAAACACCAAAAATAATTAAAGAGGAAATCTTGAATATTAAAATTGCTTTTGCACATACATTAGAATTGCTACAGAAAAGTGATGCCAGAGATAGTCATATCCTTTGTTTTGGACATACACATACGCCAATCATTAAAATAGAAGAGGACAAAGTCTTGTTTAACCCTGGCCATTTAAAGAAAAATATAGACTTAGGTAAAGAAGCAAGCTTTGGCATTATCGAGCTTACTCAGGAAAGTGCGATATTTGAAATTATATCTGCAATTGATGTAAAAAAGATATTAAATAAGGCGCAAGTATCGTACAATAATATTTTGAAAAATAACTAAACTAAACATTTAATATAAGGAGAAACTATATGTTAAACAAATTTATGCTAACGCCAATTATTATTAGCATGACAATTTTGTCAATCCCATGTATGGGACAATCGCCTTTAATTCCAGAAAATCCACGTGTTGAATACTTAAAAAACCCGATAGGAATTGATACAAGTATTCCACGTTTTAGTTGGGTCCTCCCAGCAAAAGGATATAACGTAGAACAAAAGGCATACCAAATTCAAGTATCCAAATCATTAGATGCTTTACTTCAGGATAAGCCAGATGTATGGGATTCGGGAACCGTCGAATCAGCAGAAAATGTTCATATTGAATACGCAGGACCCTCTTTGGAAAGTTTTACAAGATATTTTTGGCGTGTTCGTGTAACATATCAAAACAATGAAACAACACGTTATAGTGAACCTACATATTTCGAAACTGCATTCTTGAATCCACAAAAAGAAATGTCCGCAAAATGGATAAGACATCAAGAAAAAGATGAAGAACCAGTTAAAGACGATAAAAAAGAAGAATGGGAACGCAAAAGAATTTCGCCAATGCTCCGAAAAACTTTTGAAATTACTAAACCTATAAAAGAGGCTCGTGCATACGTTTCAGGTTTAGGATATGTCGAACTGCATATTAATGGACAAAAAGTTGGTGACCATTTATTAGACCCAGCATATACAGTATTCGAAAAAAGGACACTTTATGTAACTCATGATGTTACAAATTTATTAAAACAAGGGAAAAATGCGGTTGGAATGATGTTAGGACATGGTTGGTGGAAAAAAACATGTGGCGGTTGGCTTGAATTACGTATCCT
The DNA here is from genome assembly GCA_035361075.1 of Candidatus Hydrogenedens sp. NCBI lineage: Bacteria > Pseudomonadati > Candidatus Hydrogenedentota > Candidatus Hydrogenedentia > Candidatus Hydrogenedentales > Candidatus Hydrogenedentaceae > Candidatus Hydrogenedens > Candidatus Hydrogenedens sp. The sequence goes on from DAOSBX010000002.1 coordinate 90,367, forward strand.
TTGTGAAGATGGTTCAGTAGAAAAAATTATAACTGACGAATCATGGAAAACAAGCACAGGACCTATTGTAAAAGAAAGTCTATATCATGGCGAAACTTACGATGCACGATTAGAAAAAGTAGGCTGGGATACCCCTGATTATGATGATAGCGGGTGGACACAGGCTGTTTTATTTGAACATGTCCCAGAAAAACTCGTTGCCCAGGTTATGCCTCCAATACAGATTGTTCAAAGAATAAAACCAGTATCAATCACTCAACGTAAAGATGGTGGCCCCGATAAAAATGAAGAAGTATATATGGTAGATTTCGGACAAAATATGACAGGTGTCATAAAAATGAAAGTCCAAGGACCCGCAGGAACAAAAGTGAGAATCCGCCATGCCGAACTACTATATGAAGATGGCAGATTAAATGTAGAAAACATACGTAAAGCCAAAGTTACAGATGAATATATATTGAAAGGGGAAGGAGAAGAAGAATACATGCCTCGATTTACTCAGCATGGTTATCGATATGCTGAAGTTACAGGTTATCCTGGAGAATTAACTCCTGATAAAATTGAAGCCCAGGTTTTCCATACAAATTTTGCACGTTCAGGCCATTTTGAATGTGATAACCCATTAATTAACAATATCAGAGACATCGTATTATGGGCTATTCGTGGAAATAATATGAGTATACCGACAGACTGCCCTCAGCGCGACGAAAGAATGGGCTGGATGGGCGATGCACATCTCGCATCCGAAGCAACAATTATGAATTTTGATGTCGCAGCATACTATCAAAAATGGTTATGGGATATTGCAGACTCACAAAGTCCAGAAGGCTATGTCCCAGATACCTGTCCAGCAAATATTTGGGGCGATAAAAAAGGCTCACCCCCTTGGGCAATTGCCTACCCACTAATTACTTGGTATTCTTGGAGATATTATCAAAATCGAAGGGTCGTAGAGTTCCATTATGACAATTTAGTTCGCTGGTTCAAATCTATGGAAAAAGATGAAAAAGACGGTGTGATGGAATACTGCCATTATGGCGATTGGGTAGCACTTGAAAAATCACCTATGGAACCCATCGGTACCGGATGCTATTATTGGACTGCCGTGGTTTTAGAAGAACTCGCTGGCGTACTTGGAAAGCAAGATGACGTCGACTATTTCAAAGCAAAAAAGCAAAAAGTCGCTGAAGCATTTAATGCAAAATACTTTGACAAGGAAAAAGGATATTACCGCTATGGTGAAGAAAAAGGAACGCCTTTTGAAGGAACTCAATTCCAACAGATTTTCCCATTATATCTCGGCATAGCACAAGGCGAATATAAAGAAATGGCATTAAAGAAATTGAGAGAAGAAATCGAAGTTAAACGTAATGGACATCTATATTGCGGTATATTAGGTGCCAAATATGTCTATGACGTTCTGACCGATAATAACATGGTCGACCTCGCCTATAAAGTCGTATTACAAAAAGACTTCCCAAGCTATGGATATATGATTGAGTTAGGTGCCACAACTCTTTGGGAACTATGGGAATACAAAACTGGTCCTGAAATGAATTCACATAACCATCAAATGTTCGGTAGTGTTGTCGATTGGTTCTTTGGTGGAATTGCAGGTATTCGACGCCTACCACAACCAGGTTATAAGTACATTACAATCGCACCAAAACCATGGGAAGGTCCCATCAATTACGCACAAGCATATATTGATACTGTCCGTGGTCGTGTTTTATCACGATGGGACAAAAATAGCGATGGTTCCCTTTCCCTAACAGTAGTAATACCTCCAAATAGTAAAGCTAAAGTCATCGTTCCTAAGAAGGAAAATATGTCCATTAGCGCAAAGCCAGAAGTTACTTCCGTAAGTTCAGAACCGCTTCAAGAAATATTTGAATTAGGTTCAGGAACATATCAGTTCCTTGTAAAATAAAAATAATATAGAGTTTAAATATGCAGAAAGAAGGGGAAGAAATATCTTGTCCTAAAACAAGAGAAATCTTTATAAGTTACTATAATCTCCATCTTGATGGATTAAAAACAAATCTTCCCCTTCTTCTCACGTATAACCCCGATGCTATACATGATGTTAGAGTTGCCACAAGGAGAATGCGAGCGGTACTCAATGAATGTAAAAAGTGGCTTCCCTCAGATATTAAATACACACTTACTACACAACTAAGAACAATAACCCGTTCCTTAAGTAAACGACGAGAATTAGACGTTATACAGCAAGTGTTTGAACATCTTCTGATTAACAATAAAGAAACCTTCTATGAAAATTTTATACTCGATTTTTCCAATTACATTAATAAATTAAGAGAAAATGAAGTTAAGAACTGTTCCATTGCTTATAATACAAGCTTAGAGATTTTAAATTACCCACCACTTGAAGAGCATCTCAAATTTCCATCAGATTTCTGTATCTATCCTTATGCAAAAAAAAGAGTCTTATCAAGTATAACCAAAATAAAAAGAGGAACAAAGTCCATCCAAAATGTAAAATCGCCTATGAATGAAACAGTTCACATATTTCGAATATTAATAAAAAAAATACGATATATGTGGGAAATATATCACTATATTTTTCAATCACCATTGCAAAACTTTTCAGAACACCTAAAAACAACACAAACACTATTAGGCGACTATAATGATTTCAGAATCTTATCCTTATTATTAAAAGACTTCAATAAACAAACAAACCAGGCGTATTCACAAAATATTAGTAAGATAAGGGATGATCTGAAAGAAAAAATGCTGAAAAAAATAAATGAAGCTGAAAATGCTATTGAAAATGTAATAAATACAAAAAACATTAAAAATATTAAACAAGAAATAAAAGAAATTTGTAATACACATATTTGTATCAGTTGACATAATATATATTTAACACAGAAAATAAAATTTAGATTCAGAAATATTTAATATCAATTGATGGGGATAATTTTATAAATTCTTATAGTTATTTTTTCCAAAATCATGTACAATATCAAAAGAATTCGTGGTAAAATAAAAAAATAGGAGAAAAATAAATGTTTCTTTTATTTAATAAATCTGGCGATATAGTAGATTTTGATAAAGAATTTTTAGAATTTACACAAAGATGTCTAAATATAAAGAATACAGATAAAGAGTTATGGAAAAACTTAATTTATGAAGAAGATAGAAACTCTTTTTTATCCACCGTCAAAAAACATCAAAGTCATGAAAATTATAATCCTATTCTGTTTTACAGAATAAAACCGAAACACATAGATAGATTAATTGGTGTCCTTCACATTGGTTTTTCTAAAAAAGCAATAATTAATGAAGAAATTGAACACTTCGCATTACTTTATCCATTTTGCAACAACTATCTTAATCTTTACACAAATTATTCAGATAAAATTCCTATTATATTCCAACCAATTATCCAGAAAGACATCGCTTATTTATTAGCCTTCAAGGGAAAAATACTGTATGCAAATGAAAAGGCATTAAATATTTTAGAATCACAAGAAGATGAAATATACAATACATCACTCAATGATTGGTTCAAAAATTTTTTATTCATTGGTAATAGTAAAAAAATAGAAATAGAAAACTTCCAAAATCCTTCTCTTCTTAAATTAAAAACTAAAACCAACATAAAAAAATATATAAATATCTATTTGTCTAATATTCAAACAAACCATGAACCTATTCATAATATATTCTTTTATGAATTAACATCACTTATCGAAGCTGAAGAAAAACTAAAATTATTTAAATACATCGTCGACCATGCTGGAAACGAATTTTACCTGCTTGACCGAAAAGGTAAGTTCGAATATGTTAATGAATCATCTGCAAAAAGTTTGGGATATGACCTCAATACATTTAGTAAAATGGGTCTCCCTGAAATAGATGTTTTCTATACACCTGAAAATTTTGAGAAGCACTTTCAATCATTAAAAAAAGGTGAAGATAGTCCTTTTACAACCATTCATAAACATAAAGATGGTCATTATGTCCACAAAGAAATCAAATCAGTTTATTTAAAGATTAGTGAAGACAAGGAATATATTTTTGGGTTTGGGCAGGATATAACCAAGAGAAAAATGATGGAGCAGTTTTGGGATAGAGAACATAAATATTCTCGAATTATCCTACAACTCTCACATCAATCTGATAAAAATTCTAATCAATTGCTTGCCGAGTTTTTAGAAAACTCTTTTAACGTTACAAATTCGATTTCTGTATGTCTTATAAGTGATGAAGTCGGAAGAAATTTAGTAGAGACAACAGAAAATGAAAGACATAAAATAGTATATTACGATAAAAACATTAGCAACGAACTGTCAAATACTATTGAAAGATACATCAATGATTTTTTCGATAATGTAAATACGAAAAGATTAACAGAAACCGAGGTAGATTATATAAAAATAATTAATGATGACAATACTCAACATAACATATATTGTGCAATTATCCCTATCACAGATAAAGAAAAAATTAGAGATGCAATTATATTTTTTAGAGAAAACGATACCTTCTCTGATGAAGAGTTAGAGCAATTATATTTCTTCTGTAACGCAGTAGGAGAAATAATAAGAAAACTACAAATAGAGGAACACTTAAAAATAAGGGATAAAATCCTTGAAGCGACTGCAAAATGTTCCTCCTTGCTATTTCTATCGCAAAATTGGGACGAAGCAATCAAAGAAGCATTAAAGATATTAGGAGAATCAGCAGAGGTAAGTAGAACATATATCTTTAAAAACAGAAAGTTAAGTGATGGTTCTTTAGTGACTGACCAAATTTTTGAATGGGTTAATGATAATATAACTCCACAAATAGATAATCCAGAATTGCAAGGATTTAACTATGAAAAAGAAGGATATGGTCGTTGGGCTAATATGTTTTCAAAAGGAGAACCTGTCTATGGTTGTATAAAAAATTTCCCTGAGGAAGAAAAGCGAGTATTAGAACCGCAGGATATAATCTCAATCGCTATAGTCCCCATCTTTGTGTCTGGAAAATGGTGGGGAGTTATAGGTTTTGATGATTGCTTAACTGAGAGACTTTGGACATCAGCAGAAATAAATGCATTAAAAATTGCGAGTGAAATAATTTCTGCAAGCATAGAGAAAAAAACAATTGAACAGAAAATCAAAGAACAAGAAAAAAGATTAAATGCAATAGAACGTCTGTACTCATTAGGTGTCATGGCAAGTGGGATTTCCCATGAAATTAACAATCCATTAGCCATTCTATCCTTAGCTACTCAACATATTCAAAATATATTGAATAATGAAGGAGAGTTAAATAAAGAAAAATTTACATTTTTTGTAGATAAATTACAAAGAAATATAACAAGAATTGATAATATAGTCCAATCATTAAAACTTTTTGTAAGAAAAGATATAGTTGCACCTCTAAAAATTTACAGTCTGGATAAAATAATTAAAGATGCAATTGAATTAACACAACCCAAAATAGAAAAAATAAAAGCAGATTTAAAATATAACAATAAATGTGTAAATGTAAAAATAAAAGCTGTTCCTACACTCCTTACACAAGTATTCGTAAATTTATTGAATAATGCAATCGAAGCAGTTGAAAATAAAGAGAACCCTGAAATTACAATCAATGTGGAAGAAAATGAACTAAATATTATTGTAACAGTAGAAGATAACGGAGATGGAATACCAAAAGAGATACAACATAAATTGTTAGAACCATTTTTCACCACAAAAGATAAAGGAACAGGTCTCGGTTTGCCTTTATCAAAAACAATAATAGAAATCCACAGCGGAAATTTAGAATTTGAATCAAATACACAAAGAACTCGATTTTTTGTAAAGATTCCTAAATTATAAGAAAACAGAAAGGGGGAAAATATGAAGGAACACTCTCCAAAAATAATTATCCTTGATGATGAAATCGATTTAACCGAAATGTTATCCATTGAATTGAAGGATAGAGGTTATGTACCAAAGACTGTTTTTAATCCTAAAGAATTCCTAAAATGTTTCGCTAATGAAATGGCAGATTTGGTCATAATTGATCTGAGGTTACCTGAAATTTTTGGTACAGATATAATTACTATGTTAAAAAATATTAATATAAATATACCTCCGATCATAGTAATAACTGCATATAATGATTATCCAAATTACGTTCTTTACAATCTCGGAGCAGAGGCTATTATCTATAAGCCTTTTGAACTAAAAATGCTCCTGCATAATGTCGAAAGATTACTGACACCATTACCAGAACGATTCCAAATAAACATAGAGAAAATAACCGATTATGAAGGTTGGATTGAAAATTTAGATTCTAAAGAAATACACGATATATTATTAGGAAGAGGAGGATTTTCCCTTATTTCAAGTGAACGTTATAGTATTGGGACGACTGTTCGCTTTACTCTCAATTTTCCGCAATTAAATAATCAACAAGGAGAAGGGATAGGTATTATTAGGTGGAAAATGTCATCACATGAAAGTAAGTTTGTAAATAAATACGGTATAGAATTCGTTAATATAAGTGATATATTACAAAAACACTTGTTAATTTGGATTAACGAAACTAAACCGGTACAATATATACCATACGAATAAAAACTACTTTAAAGAAAAGGAAAAACTTATGAAAAAACTAGTATCAACATTTTTAACCTTCTCTATCCTCATATTTACTTTAACCCATAATTTGGGTTGTCAAACTTATGGAGAAGCAGCAGGTTTAGGAGCAGCATTAGGTGGTGCAACAGGTGCAATTATAGGACATCAATCTGGACATGCCCTTGAAGGTGCAGCAATTGGTGCTGTTCTCGGCGGAATCACTGGTTTAGTTGCTCATGATATAAAAGCAAGAAGAGCAAAATCTGCTGAAGAAACAGCAAAAGAATATAATTACCAACCAACCCAAGGAGAAAAATTACTCTTTGAAAGAACAGAAGTATTACCAAATGTTATAACCCCAGGGAACAAAATAGAAGCAACAATACAGTACGCCCTTTTAGGCACAGGTCCAGGAGGCGTTAATGTTACTGAATCAAGGACCTTATTACAGGGTGAGCGTGTTATCGCAGAGCTGTCTTCTTCAACAGTAAATAGAGGAGATGGTACATGGGTTAGTAGTCAAGAATTCAGATTGCCGTCAAATTTAGCCCCAGGACAATATTCCATACTCACAAGAGTTTCTACAAAATTGTCTTCCATATCAGGCAGTGCGTCTTTTGTAGTGGATTAATAAGAATAGTATGAAAAGCAATATCAATGTTTTTATAAGTTTATTCTTGATTTCTATGGGTTTCCAATCTATGTCACATGCAGATATATATGCTGGTATCTCTAAAATCTCCATAAATCCTATACCACATGGGCTTTCTGTTCAATTGGGTGGTTATGGAGAAAGACAAGGGAAACCAGCATTAGGAACGCATGACGAAACATACGCAAAAGTCCTTGCACTTAAAAATGAAAGTAACGAATACCTATTTTTAGTAACAGTAGATATATGCCATTTGCCATGGAGTCTTGTTGAACATAGTGTTAAGAAGGCAAGTCTGCCTTATGTAACAACAGATAATATTATAATGATGGCAAGTCATACTCACGCAGGACTTGAAGGAATGTCCCTTGATGAACGAAATATTATACAAAACCCAAACATTGGAATATTTGATGAAAAAGTTTTAGATTTTGTTTCGACACAGATTGCAAAAGCAATTCAAGATTCAATAAAAAATTTGTCTCCTGTCACTTTTGCATCAGGCAGAGTTGAAACAAAAGGGTTAAATAGAAACAGAAGAAATAGTGAACTCCCAACCGACCCCTATCTCTCCATTTTACGATTCGATAAAGAAGATAAACCATGGGTTATTTTTGTCAACTTCACAGCCCATGAAACAATAATGACCCCAAAAGAAATGTACCTATCCGCAGGTTATCCAGGCATTATTCAAAGAACTGTAGAAACGTTTATTCCCGACACTGTTTGTATGTTCTCCAACGGTGCTGAAGGTGATGTCGCCCCATTCGGCTATCATGGCGATTCTGCCTGGGAAGCAATGGAAAATTACGGTCTAACCTTATCTAAAATAGTAATAGACCTCATTGGGCAAATGAAACCCGAACCTATTACTAACTTTAAACACCACGTCTTATGGAAAGAACTACCACCAACTCAAGTAGCCCCAGACTTCGTTAAAATCGCAGGTGATGAATACAATGTTTCAGAAGAAATGGCAAGTGCAATGGTAAGACAGTTATTTCCACAAAAAGCACCCTTCCACATATTAATGATTAATGACTCCACAATTATCACATTCCCTGGGGAACCTATTACAGAAATTGGAATGGCAGTAAAACAGCAGTTAATCAAAAAAGGAATAAAGACACCTATTGTAACATCCTTGACTAACGATTTAATTGGCTATATTTTAACAGAGAAAGAATACCATTTAAGTGGCTATGAAGTTACCGCCTCTTTCTATGGACCTAAATTAGGTGATGTTGTCTTAAATACCGCCTTCGAACTTATCGAGAAAATAAAATAAGTACATAGAAAAACAATTTTCCTCTGCTTTTCTATCCATGTGTGCGGACAAATTCTTCCATAAATTGGCTTAATGCTTCACACCCCTCATACGGCATTGCGTTATAAATAGAAGCACGACAACCACCCACTGAACGATGCCCTTTTAGTCCATGGAACCCTTCTTTAGTAGCGTTAGCTATAAATTCCTTTTCTAATGCCTCATCAGGCAAGCGGAACGTCACATTCATTCGTGAACGAGACTCTTTCTGGGCATGTCCTTTATAAAATCCCGTATGTTTATCAATCACATCATACAAAACCTGTGCTTTCTTCTTATTTATCTCTTCCATTTTTTCCAAGCCACCAATATCCTCTAATAACCACTTCAAAACAAGACCTATAATGTAAATACTCCATGTCGAAGGGGTATTATACAGTGAATTATTCTCCACCATCAGCCGATAATCTAACAGCGAAGGAAGTTTTTCTGGTACCAAAGGTAATAGGTCCTCACGAATAATCACCACGGCTATACCCGAAGGTCCTACATTCTTCTGAGCACCCGCATATATCAATGAATATTTTGTAATATCAATAGGACGAGATAAAAAGTCAGAAGACGCATCGCAGAATAAAGGCTTTTCACCTACGTCTGGCTCATTAAAAAATTCTATTCCCTGAATTGTTTCATTTGAAGTAAAGTGCACATATTTAGCATCTGTAGAAATACTTATCTCTGAAGATAAGGGTATTCGCACATAATTCTCAGCCTTTCCAGACCATGCTTCCCTCACAGTACCATGCTTTTTAGCTTCTCCCATCGCCTTAGAAGCCCATGAACCCGTATTTATATAATCTGCCGTCCCACCATTTAGAAAATTCATCGCTAACATTGAAAATTGCATCGTCGCACCACCCGGAGTAAATATAACTTTATATGTGTCAGGCATATTTAACAATTTTTTTAAACAATTTTTAGCATTTTCAAGTATCTCATCAAAAGTCTTTGAGCGATGACTTATCTCCATTATTGACGCTCCAGCCCCAGGATAGACAAGCAATTCTTCCTGTGCTTTCAACAATACTGGTTCAGGTAACATAGATGGTCCAGCAGAAAAATTAAAAACACGTCCCTCTAACATAATCTAATCCTTATTAAGTTAAAGTTGAATTGGATATATATGAAATAGAAAAACGATTTTGAGTAGAATAACGCCCAATATCTATAATTTCAATAATTATATCATATCTGTTTTTCAAATTTAAAAATAAAAAGTAAAATACTATGGATGACCTAAATCAATACAAAAGAGAACCCGTTCCATATATTCCACAAGAACCCTTCTATAAGGGAGTAGATATTGATTCCTTAACTCCAATAACAAGAAATCCAATTCATGTAGTTTTAGATAACCTCAGAAGTGCATACAATGTAGGTTCAATATTTAGAACTAGTGATGCTGGTGCGGTAGAACACATATATCTTTGTGGCATGTCAGCCCACCCACCCCATAAAAAAATAGAAAAAACTGCATTAGGAGCCCACGAATATATCCCATGGAGTTATTATGAAAGGACGAAAGACTGTATCCTTCATATAAAAGAAAAAGAAATCCCCATTGCATCTATTGAAATAACAGAAAATTCCACTTCCTACTTCGACTTTAACTGGCCCAAACCTGTTGCTATCGTTTTTGGAAATGAAGTATTAGGTGTTCAGGAAAAAGTATTAAAAATGTCTGATTATATTATTCATATACCTATGTTTGGTTATAAAAATACAATAAATGTTTCCACCACATTTGGTATCATTCTTTATGATATTTTGCATAAATGGGGAAGAAAAACTTAAATTTTCTCTTTTTTAATGTTCACCCGTTTCCCTGTATTCGCAGATTCGTAAGCAAATACAGTAACTTCTACCGACCTCAAACCATCCAAACCTGTTGAAATAGGGTCACGTCTTTCTTGAATTGATTTAACAAAATCACTTATTAAACCCATATCGGGATTATCACCCCAAAAAGCCCATTCTGTCTTCATAGCAAAATCACTGTAAACGTTTAATTTCTGATTAAAAGCATCGACATACAAGACCCCTTTGGTGCCTACAAATTCTAATGTCACATCACCCCAGGTCGGAAAACTCTTCGGTCTACTCCAACTTGCGATGTGAGATACCTGAATCCCACCTTCCATCTCTAATTGTAAGCAACCAATATCATCCGTGGTTAATGTTTTTTTATGAACCTGATTGCCCAGTTCACAATATACGGACTTAAATTCCTTTCCTGTTATCCAACGAAGAATATCAGCCACATGCACAGTATGATCCATCGTTGCTCCACCACCAGAAAGGCTAATATCACCAAACCAACCACCAGGGTAAAAACCATTATTTGTGCAAGATATTGACAAAATAGTTCCCAATTTACCCGATTCGATATACTCTTTTGCCCTTATAATTGGGGCTAAAAATTTACATGGGAACGCAATACCTAAACCGACACCTTCTTCTCTACATGTTTTTATCATCATCTTAGCATCTTCTATTGTTGTAGCAAGTGGCTTCTCACAAAGTATCCACTTCTTGGCTTCTCCTGCTTTTATTACCATCGGCTTATGATTTACATTTTCAGATGTAATTACAACTCCATCAGTAGGCAGACTTAAAAATTCATCCATACTCTCTACAAATTTTGTATTATATTTTTGAGCCGCATCTTTACCTCTTTCTACATCGTCATCCCAAATAGCTGTTAATTCAACATCAGGCAAAGAACATAAACAATGGGCATAACTATATGCATGTAAGTGAGCAAAACTCATAATCCCTACTTTAATCATTTTTAATCCCTCCTTATAATGAAATAGGTTGCTTAGTTTTTGCTGAACGGAGGCACGCACTAACTATCTCAACAGCCTTCAAACCATCATTTGGCTGAACTTTTGGTGTCTTATCATTTTGTATCCAATCGATAAAATCTTCCCATTCCTTTTGATAAGGACTTTTAATAACAGGACTTTCTGGGACGATAGTGCCAGATATCTTGCCTTGCTGTCTCTGATGTAATTCTAATGCATTTTCCATATTGTCATAATAAATGAGACCATCACTCCCACAAACCTCAACTTTCACCCGAAAACCCGATGGGTGTGCCCATGTCCCTATTACGAGTGCTAAAATGCCATTTTTCATCCGTACCGTAATTTGGGAATAATCTAAGGGAGCACATTTTTTATCAATCAAGTTTTGACAAAATACTGTTTTGACCTCACCAAATACATATCGCAACCAATCTAAGTCGTGAATAAGGCAATCAAATGTAACACCACCACTTAATTTGAAATCACTAAACCAACCTTTAGGTGACATTCCACCACGATACATCTTAACAAAACCAACGTCACCAATTTTTCCAGATTTAATTTGTTCCTGAATAGCCTCAAACTCATGAAAGTACCGAACTACATGACCAACAAATAATTTCACACCTTTTTTCTCAGCCTTATTTACAATTTTTTTACATTCCTCAGTAGTCCTACATAGTGGCTTCTCGCAAAATATATACTTTCCTTTTTTTATTGCTAAATCGAGAATAGGATAATGATATGGAGTTGGTGTTGTTATTACTACAATATCGACATTCTTACTTTGCACCAAATCTTCCCAATTTTTTACATGCTTTGCCTTAAATTCTTTAGCCATGTCTTTAGCTATTCGGCTTACACTGTCCGCACACTGGACGACTTCCAATCCGCAGTTTTTAGCCATAGTAGCATGGAGACGTCCCATCGTCCCACATCCAATAATCCCTACTTTCATAATAAAATCCTCCAGGTTTAAATAATATAATGGCGGAGGGTGAGGGACTCGAACCCTCAAGCCCGAAGGCGCCGGTTTTCAAGACCGGTGGATTACCGATTATCCTAACCCTCCGCATCTTTTCTGTGATTATATATATACATAAAATTAACGATTAGTTTCAAATATAATCAACTATGACAACGACTTCATAATCTCATCTAACAAAAAAGGAATATCCTCTTCCTTGACATAACTATACCAAATACCTTCTGGATAAACCATAATATTGGGTCCATGTTCACACTGACCAAGACAACCTGTTCTTGAAACACGAATAACATCTTTTAAGTTTTTATCACGAATAGATTGTTTTAACTTAACTACAAATTCATCGCTTTTATGGACACCACAACAGGGTTTCGTATTATCGTCCTTTTTGTTCGTACAAACAAAAATTGTTTTCTTATAGGGAATCGGTTGTTTTCGCATATTCAATCCCTTCTTTTGTATATGTAAATTAATTATATTTATTATATAAAATTATTAAGGAATTTAGATATTAGGGAAACAGAAAAATGAAAGTAATGGCTTTATATCAACAAGCCCCTATTCAAACACACCCTCTAATTATAGAAGATTGGGATATTCCAAAACCAAAGGAAAAAGAACTCCTTATTAAAATAAATTGTTGTGCTATTTGTAGGACAGACCTACATATTATAGAAGGTGAATTACCTTTAGTAGTATCTCCAATTATTCCTGGCCACCAAATTGTGGGAACTGTCATCGAAATAGGAACACAATGCACAAAATATAAAGTAGGCGATAAGGTCGGAATAGCATGGTTAAGAATGACCTGTGGCACATGCGATTTCTGTAAGATAGGATTGGAAAACTTATGTAAAGATAGCTTATATACAGGTTATCATCAACATGGAGGCTATGCTGAATATACAGTAGTAAATGAAGACTTTGCATATGCCCTTCCAAAAAATTTAGATGACCCCAAAATAGCACCTCTTTTATGTGCGGGTATTATAGGTTTCCGTGCATGGAAAAAGACAGAACTAAGGAAAAAGAATGTACTGGCTATATATGGTTTCGGTGCTTCCGCTCATATCATATTACAGATAGCAAAAGCCAAAGGAGTCACTGTATTTGTTGTTAGTCAAAGGAAAAACCACCAAGAATTAGCAATACAATTAGGTGCGGATTGGGCAGGAAGTAACCCCTCTGAACTTCCAGAATTGCCAGATGCAAGTATCATCTTTGCCCCTAATGGAAATCTAATTCCAACTGCTTTAGAATATTTGAAAAAAGGTGGCCGTCTTGTTTTAGCAGGTATCTATATGTCTGATACACCACCTCTTAATTACGAAAGACACATATTTTACGAAAAACATATATTATCTGTAACTTCAAATACACGAGTAGATGGACAAGAATTGTTAAAAGAAGCCATAAATGTAAAAGTAAAAACGCATGTTGAATTAACACCATTAAAAGAAGTAAACGAATTGCTCCAAAAATTAAAAGAAAATAAAATTAATGGTAGTGGTGTAGTTGTAATGTAAGATAATTATAAATAAAATAAAGAAGATAAATTATAGATAAGAACTAATTAATGAAAGGATACAAATATGAGTAAAAAGATATACCAGTTTTTGGCTTTTGATTTAGGAGCTGAAAGTGGCAGAGCTATCTTAGGAACCCTGAAAGATCATAAAATCGATTTACAAATCATTCATCGATTTAGAACCGAAGGGCTTATCATGTTAGGCACCCGACAGTGGGATTTAGCACGCATCTATGAAGAAATGTGCTATGCCCTACGTAAATGTGCCAAAGAATACACCGCTGAATTAGATGGAATTGGTGTAGACACATGGGGTGTAGACTTCGGCTTAATAGCAGATGACGGCTCTGTTATTGCTAACCCTGTTCATTATCGTGATAAGAGAACACAAGGCATTATGGATTACGCATTTTCAATTGTTCCCAAAGAAGAGATATATCAAATCACAGGAATTCAATTTTTACCATTTAACACGTTATTTCAAATATTGAGCATGATAAAAAATAAATCACCTTTCCTAAAAATATCAAAATCATTATTACTCATGGGGGATTTGTTCGGATATTTATTAAGTGGTGTGGCTTCATGTGAATATACTAATGCATCGACAACGCAACTATTGGATGCTAAAAAAAGAACTTGGAGCAAAGAACTTATCCAAAAATTCTCAATACCGTCGAATATACTACAAAAGATTATTCCACCAGGAACTATATTAGGTGATATACTCCCAGAAATTGCACATAATACAGGGATTTCACCAGAGACCCCAGTCATAGCACCCGCAACACACGATACCGCTTCTGCTGTCGCAGCTGTTCCTATTTTGGATACTTCCGAACCATGGGCATACCTATCAAGTGGAACATGGTCATTATTAGGGACAGAACTTAGTGAGCCTAATATTACAAATGAAAGCATGGAAATCGGCTTTACGAACGAAGGGGGTATCGGCAACAAAATTCGTTATCTAAAAAATATTTTTGGTTTATGGCTGGTTCAAGAATGCCGTCGTATTTGGGAACGGGAAGGAACAATGCTATCTTACGAACAACTAACAAAAGAAGCCGAAGAAGCAACCCCATTTAAAGCACTTATACCCGTAAACGAACCACGTCTGTTAGCACCAGAAAATATGCCCAAAACAATTCAAATAATTTGCGAAGAATTAGGGCATCCCATACCACAAACAAGAGGAGGGATTGTACGGTGTGCTTTGGAAAGCCTTGCTTTAAACTACCGTCAAACTATAAAAGCATTAAATAAACTCTTAAACTGCACTATTAAAAAACTCCATATTGTAGGTGGTGGAGTGCAAAACAAACTCTTATGTCAGATGACAGCAGACGCTTGTAATATACCAGTAATTGCTGGGCCTGTAGAAGCAACCGTACTCGGGAATATAAGTGTTCAAGCAATGGCAGTTGGTGCTATTAAATCGCCTCAAGAAATCAGAGAGGTAATTGCCAATTCTGTAATATTAGAACATTATAATCCTACAAATACCGCAGAATGGGACCGTTGGGATAAATAGAAAACTGGAATATCAATGTATATAACGAAAAGCAGTACAAACTTAATATGTAAAAGTGTATTATTTTTAGTTCTTATTCCGTTATCCTGCACATTTAATACCAATACGAACCAAGATACTTTATATGTAGGAAATGGGGCAGAGGTTCAGGACCTTGACCCAGCCACAGTTTCAGGAGTAACAGAACATCGAGTTCTGAGTTCACTTTTTGAAGGTTTAACATCACTTGACCCAAAAAGTTTACAGCCAATTCCAGCAGTAGCGGAAACATGGGACATATCAGATGACAAAAAACTATATACATTCCACCTTAGAAAAAATGCATTTTGGTCAAATGGTGAACCTGTAACATCAATAGATTTCCTTAATTCATGGAAGAGAATCCTTTCACCGAAGCTTTCTGCAGAGTATGCCTATCTACTCTTCTGTATAAAAAATGCCAAACAATACTACGAAGGACACATCGAAGATTTTAATAAGGTAGGGGTAAAAATCATTGATGATTACACCCTTCAAGTTGAACTTGAATACCCAACAGCATATTTCTTAAAAATGCAAGTTCACAATATTTGGTATCCCATTCACAAAAAAACAATTGAAAAATACGGTAATTTTGATGAGAGAAATAACCCGTGGACACATGCAGGTAAACATATTAGCAACGGACCTTATCAATTGATTGAGTGGATACCGAATAAAATAATTAAAGTCAGGAAAAATCCATATTATTGGAATAAAGAAAGTGTCGCTATAAGTAATATTTACTTCTATCCCATCGATAATCAAATGACCGAAGAACGATTCTTTCGAATTGGATATTTGGACCTAACCAGCACTATCCCATTAAGAAAATTAGATTATTACCGTATAAACCGACCCGAATCACTGCTCTTATATCCATACATCGGTGTGTATTATTATCGTATCAACGTAAAAAAAGCACCATTAAATAATATTTTTGTTCGGAAAGCCTTAGCGTATGCTATTGATAGTTCACAAATAACAAAATATATCTTAAAAGGTGGCGAAACACCTGCTACACATTATGTTCCTAACAACATTGGCGATTATTTATCACCCGAAATAGTTAGATTTAATCCAAAATATGCTCGCGAACTTCTTTATCAAGCTGGATACCCAGATGGAAAAAATTTTCCGACCATCGAAATTCTATTCAACACGTCGGAAGCACATAAGTTAATTGCTGAAGCAATACAACGAATGTGGAAACAACATCTAAACATCAATGTAAAACTCTTAAATCAAGATTGGAAAGTATATTTATCATCATTAAACCAATTGGACTATCAAATTGCACGATCCGCATGGATTGCTGATTTTCTCGACCCCATCAATTTCTTAGAATGCTTTTTAAGTTATAGCGGTAATAACAGAACAGGTTGGGCAAATAACGAGTTCGATAATAAAATAGAACAGGCATATCATGAAACAGATGGGAAAACAAGAAATCGATTAATGTTCGAAGCAGAACAAATACTATTAGATGAACTTCCTATTATCCCAATCTATTTCTATACATGGAAAATGTTAATTTCATCTCGAGTTGATAACTTAAACCCTAACGTCCTCGGTTATATTCGATGGCAAGACTTAAAAATAAAAGAACAAAATAAATCGATAACTCTTTTAGACAAAAGATAAATATGAGAAAATATATTGCAAGAAAAGTGTTATTATTTTTCCCAGTCTTATTAGCTGTGGTTACATTAACTTTTTTCCTTATTCGTCTGGCTCCAGGAGGACCTTTTGACCGTGATAAAAATGTTCCACCTGAAGTTCAACGTAGTTTGGAAAAATATTACCATTTAGACGAGCCACTCTTAAAACAATACATTAGATACTTAAATGGAATTATTCATGTAGATTTTGGTCCTTCCTTTCGAAAACCCAGCTATTCTGTTAGAGAGTGGATTATGATGAGAATACCTATATCATTCGAATTAGGTATATACAGTTTAATTTTTGCATTAGTAATTGGCACGTTATGCGGTTTAATTTCAGCAAGTTATCAAAATACATGGATTGACTCATGTCTAACATCGTTCGCAGTTCTTGGAATATGCATACCTGCCTTTGTATTAGGTCCTTTACTGGTCCTAATCTTCGCTTTATATTGGGAAATACTACCCGTAGGTGGTTGGGATTTCCCACAACAAAAAATACTTCCGTCAATATCTCTCGGTTTCATTTATTCTGCTTATATTGCCCGAATTATCCGTTCAGGCATTATTGAAGTATTAAAACAAGATTATATAAGAACAGCAAAAGCAAAAGGCGCCTCTAAAACACGAATACTTTTTATACATGCCTTAAAAGGTTCGCTACAACCACTGATAGCATTTTTAGGTCCAGCAATTGCAGGATTATTAACAGGGTCTTTTGTTGTCGAGACTATATTTCAGATACCAGGACTGGGTAGGGAGTTCGTCGAAGCCACGTTTAACAGAGATTATACAATGATAACAGGGATTGTCATTATTTACGCTATCCTTATCCTTATATTTAACTTGATTGTTGATATTATTCAAGGTTGGCTTGACCCAAGGATTTCATACGAATGAAACGAAAAATGAATGATACATCAACACACTTTTTGCAAAATCTAAACATGAAGGGGAAAATAACATTACTTTTATTAATACTCATTATCTTGTCATCGTTCTTATTTCCAATATTTTTACGTACAAGTTATGAAGAACAAAACCTCGAATTAGGTGCTGTTCATCCATCTTTTAAACACTGGTTTGGTACAGATATTTTAGGCAGAGATTTATTTATAAGGACAATGTATGGGATAAGAGTATCATTTTGGGTTGGAATATGTGCCACTGCAGTGGCTCTGGTTATAGGTGTTACCTATGGTTCTATTTCTGGTTATATTGGAGGATGGATTGATACGTGGATGATGTACCTTGTGGATATTCTTTATACAATGCCGTTTACAATGTTTGTTATTATACTGATGACTTTTTTCGGTAGAAATTTCTATTTGCTATTTATCGCTATAGGTGCTGTAGAATGGCTAACAATGGCACGAATTATACGCGGAAAAGTTTTATCTATAAAACAGCAAGATTTTATAACATCAGCCAAAGCCCTTGGTTTCTCAAATCCTCGAATTCTTTTCCGACACATTATTCCAAACCTTATAAACATTATCGTTGTTTACACAACATTAACAATACCACAGGTTATCTTGCTGGAAGCTTTTCTTAGTTTCCTTGGATTAGGTGTTCAACCCCCAATGTGTTCTTTGGGCGTCCTTATAAGAGATGGTGTTGAAGTTATGGAAGAATATCCATGGTTACTTATTTTTCCAGCTATTATATTTACATTTACCCTTCTTTTACTAAATCTATTAGGCGATAGCCTTCAAGATGCAAGTAATGAGAAAATAGGCTAAAATTTTAAACATTTATCGTTATAAACAAAAGGATTGTTTCCTAATATGTATTTATCATCAGTAGACAGATTAAAAGTAGAAATAAGAACACCTGAATTACAGTCTACTTGGTCATCAATTACAGGAAGCCTTGATTCTCTTGTATATTTGCCGATGAACTTTGAGTGGATTGGAAGGGGAAATATCCATGTAAAACTTGTCGGCGATGGAGGTGAACAATTTTTTGATGAAATCAGTGATATAGAATTCTCAGAAGACATTGATGAAAAATCATGTGGTTTTCAACTTATAATTATCTCTGATAATAAAAGACTAAGGTTGAGTTACAAAGTTTTATATGGCTTCCCTGCTATTTATATAAAAGCACAGTTATTAATTAGCAATAGCACAATTGACAAATGCGATTATTTCCCATTTTACATATATCCAAATAAGCAAATGAAGAAAATAGATTCAAAAATACACACTGAAAATAACAAGTCAGAACTCGCTTCTATAGAATCCGAGTCAGGAGCTGGAATCCTATTTTTTGGAGAAAACGGTATAGAAATTGGGAAACAACAACTTAATGAAAATATTATCTATGTAAAATGCAAACAAAAAATAACTATAAAAGGTAAAAACAATATAGACCTCCCTCTTTTCTATTTTGCACCATATAGTATAGGTAAAATACATAATTTTTATTTATACCACACACAATTAATCCAGCAATTATCTAATTACGAAAAATGGAAAAACGAAAAAGAAAGAATGTAAACATGAAGGAGTCATTAATTGAATTGGAAATAACGACTATTGTCAATGGGGGATATGGTTTGGGCAGACACAAAAATTGTGTAATTATGACTCCTTTTACATACCCTGGCGATATTGTACAGATTAAAACAATTTCAGATAAAAAAAATATGGCGTGGGGAATAATTGATGAAATTATTAGAGAATCACCGAATAGAATCGAAAAGAAATGCCCTTATATGGGAATCTGTGGCGGATGTATGTGGGGAATGCTATCCTATCAAAAACAAATAGAATATAAAAGAAACCTTATAAAAGAAAATATAAAGAGATTTTTGAATATTGATGAACCAGATGTTAAGTTAGAATACAATGCAAATCACCAATATTACTACCGAACAAGAGTTAATTTACATGGAAATGGTAATAAGTTAGGTTTTTATAAATTTCATTCAAAAGAAATAATTGAACTTCATCACTGTGTTCTCATACATCCAAAAATAAAAGAACTATGGGAAGACTTATCAGAAAAGAAGATAATAAATGATATAACAATAACTATAAATATAAATACCGATGAATATTATTTATTCACAATAAATAAGGATAAATATTTACTAAATAACTATAAATACAATTATAATTATTCCCGTCAACAACATGAACGTTTTTATTTTATCTATAAAAATATCCCTATTGTAAACGGTTCGTTCTCGCAAAATAGCCTTATTCTAAATGATTTGCTTAAAAATCAGGTTATTCCTTGTCTTCAGATGGGAGATAAAATCCTTGATTTATATTCTGGCTCTGGAAACTTAACTATTGACCAACCACAAACAAAACATATCATTGGTATCGATATAGACCCATTCGCCATAACAGTGGCAAAGAACAACTCAAAATTTGATTATATAACTGGGGATGAAGAGGTAATGATTAAATATTTAGAAGACGAAAGTTGGGATATTGTATTGCTTGACCCTCCAAGAACAGGGGCAAAAAAGATTATTCCATCCCTCTCGAAATCTAAAACAAAGTATATTATTTATGTTTCATGCGAGCCTGTTACTATGTTTAGAGATATTAAAAACCTTATTTCAGAAGGTTGGAAAATAAGTAGCGTTACAGCAGTAGATATGTTTCCTCAAACACCTCATATAGAATGCATCACCGTCCTCAACAAATAGTTCTTAACAATATTCATAGTTACTCAAAAATTTAAAATAATCTTCTATTCTTTCTTCGTTCCGATTAAACCGTCAATAACAAGTTTTTTTCCATCCCACATTCCTGTCTTTATCATACCCAATACCATAATTTCTAAAATACCATCATCATACAACTTATACTCCGCTTCAATGCCTTCTGGAGAGAGTTTGTTTACGACACCTCCTTTGATGTGAACATGGTTTGCATCTAAAAATCTCATATCAAACTCCTCAAACCTCCAAAAACTCCCTATTAAACTTTTATGTAAAGGATTTTGAGGAAGTTCATTTGTATCCTCTGTGTCATTCGAGTTGATGTTGTTTGTCATCATTCCAGCTGTTGGTAGCAACGGTTCCGCAGTCACATTTTCGGGCTGTTCCTTACTATTACAACCTGTTAAAAAGCCAAAAAGACTTAATAATAGACAAAATGACTTTGTTAATTTAGACATATTATTTTCCTTTTTTTACATCTCAACTTATCTACAATTTTATCAAAAAAATAGGTGTGGATTACTTTTTTATCCATGTAATAATAGTTCTATCCCAATTTTGTTATTAAGATAAAAACCTTCCTTAGTAGGTCTATAAATTCCTGAATCGTATTCCAATAGTTTTTGGGAAACAAGTCTTCCTAAAGCAGACCCAAAATCATTAGAAAGGGAAGTATTAAATCGCTGATAATAGGTCTCCTCATGAATACCTTCTGAGAGTCGAAAATACTGGATTAACGTTTCAATTTTAATCTCTCTTTCAGTCAAAGAATCCACTTCTTCTTTTATACCTGGAAACTCAATGTACTTTGATATATCCCTATAATTAGCACAACGCAAATTATTAATGTAAGAAAACGCGCCAGCACCTAATCCAATGTAAGGCTCGTTATGCCAATAGGTTAGATTATGAATACATTTAAAGTCAGGCTTCGCAAAATTAGATATTTCGTAATGCTCATAACCATATCCACACAACATATTTTCAGCAATTTTGTACAGTTCAAGGCATACATCGTCATCTACTTTCTCATGTAATTTATTCTCAAATAACGGTGTTCCTTCTTCATAAGTTAGATTGTAAGTGGAAATATGAGAAGGTTCGTATAAAACCGCTATCTTTATAGTTTCCTCCCATTCTCTATATGTTGAATTAGGTATTCCATAAATAAGGTCCAAACTCCAATTCCTAAAATTCTCTGATACTATTTCGCATGCAATTTTTGCCTTTTTTGCATCATGTCGCCTTCCTAAATACATAAGTTCTTTATCCAAAAATGATTGGATTCCTATGCTAACTCTATTAATACCAATATCTTTTATCGATTTTATCCAGTCCTCAGAAATATCATCTGGATTAATTTCAATACTAATTTCTGGGTTATTTATTATAAATAATTTATTTACAAGACTGATAATTTTATCAATTTGGTCAAGCCTTAATAAAGAAGGTGTTCCACCTCCGAAATATATACTTTTTAAGGAATGGGGATATGGGATATGACCAAACTCATCCATTAAAGATTGCATATATTCATCTGGTACATTACCTGATACCGGGATACTTAAAAAATCACAATAAATACATTTCTTCCGACAAAAGGGAATATGAATATATAGACTGAAAGTTTGCTCTTTACAGTGAATAAGTAAATCAGAAGTATTTAACATAAAGAACCTATTTTAACTTATAATATGGTCATATTATAATAAAATACCAACAAATCACATTAAATCAAAAAGGTTAACAGAATGAACGCAGAATTATTAATGATAGGTACAGAACTTTTATTAGGACAAATTACAGATACAAACTCTACTTATTTGGGTGAAAAACTGGCAGAAATAGGAATAGATGTATACAGAAAAGTAACGGTGGGGGATAATCAGAAAAGAATTGTAGATGCTTTGAATGAATCCCTATCTAAATCAGATATTGTTATATGCAGTGGTGGTTTAGGACCTACTGTCGACGATATGACTAGAGAAAGCGTTTCTGAAGCCACAAACAGCCCTCTCATTTACCATCCAGACCTATTTCAGACTATATACGACCGTTTTGTAAAAAGAGGGGTAAAAGTATCAGAAAATAATAAGAAACAAGCACTATTACCTGAAGGTGCAATACCAATTAATAATCCTATTGGTACAGCTCCAGGATTTATCAAAGAACATAACTCTAAGTATATTATATGTTTACCTGGTGTTCCTTTTGAACTTAAACCTATGTTTGAAGAAACTGTTATCCCATTCTTAACCCAAAAATTTCAAATCAAAAGTCGTATATACATAAAAGTATTGAAAGTTTACGGGTTAGGAGAGTCGAGAATAGACCACATTTTAGGAGATTTGCTATATTCTTCCTCACCAACAATTGGCCTTTTAGCATCGCCAGAGTGTGTTCGTATAAGACTTGCAGTCAAAGAAGAGGAGCCAGAAAAAGCAGAAGGGGTACTAACCGATATGGAGACTAAAATTAACCATGCTTTGCCAGGGTTGGTCTTACCAGGTGATGACTTTTCTCTTGAAAAAGCATTAGATGCTGTTTTGGAAAAAGAGAACAGCGGAATTGTAGTTTTAGATGCCCAAACAGGAGGAATGATAATTTACAGGATGGTTCAGGCTGGTATGAAACATCTACTTCATGGGGAAGTATACCCAAACTTAAAAACTGAAGAAGAAATGGAATTTCTATTTGACAGGGCTAAGGAATATTTGTTAAAATGTATTTTTGCATACAGTTTAATATTAATACCTGACCATAATAAAAGGGCAACTCGCCTTCATTTTATCAGTAAAAAGTATGGCGAAATTATATGGGAACTGCCCTTTTATGGGACAGAAGAAAGAAATCGGGTAAGAACGGCGGTAGTTTCACTTGAAAAAATAAGAAGGAAATTACTGAATATCGAAGTGGATAAATCATAAAGCCCAAGTGCTTACCCATTTCAATAACTCCAAACAGAAGGAGTCAAAGAAATGTTCCCGATGTTAGCAATATTATTACTTTCAACACAACCTATCCAGCCTTGCATTGAAGGAATTGCTTCCTACTACTCCACATCTAAGGTAAATATTATTACAGCCTCTGGTGAACGGTTTAACGACCGTGAATATACCTGTGCAATGCCTTTTGGCACATTTGGAGATTACTACTTAATTGTAAATGAAGCCACAGGAAAAGCAGTGGTATGTAAATTAAATGACCGTGGTCCTTTTATTAAAGGTAGGGTCATAGACTTATCACACACTGCAATGAGAGCCTTAGATAGTAGAAGAGGACTTATTAAGGTAAAGGTTTATCATTTAGGGAAACACCCTGTGCAAACAGGTCCCGTAACCTTACCACACAGTCAGTCTATCCCCAAAATACATTAAAATAAATGCCTTTAAATTCCCATTCACTATTTTATTTAAACGTTGCTAATAAGTATAAAACCTTTTTTGTTTTATCTTTCTTACACAGGTTCAATAAAAATACCTAATCCAATACCTTCAATATCTGTCTGTTTCATCCCCGAGACGTCCTCATTCTGTATATTAATGTTAACGGCAAGAACTTCTTTTAATAATGTTTCCTTGAACTCTTCTAATGCAGATATGAGACCCGAATCAGCAGTAATTAACGTTAATTTTATTCGTTTATCATAAGGTAATTGCATAGATTTGCGGAGTTCTTGAATTTCACGAATAACATCTCTAATCCAGCCTTCTTTCTTCAATTCTTCTGTTATGGTAGTAGTTAGAATCACCACCATATTTTTACCCTGAGAAGCAGTAAATCCTTCTTTTGGAAGTAGTTTAACACTTAGATCCTCTTCCTTAAGAGACACTTTTTCTCCTTCAAGTTCAATGATGTATTCGTTATTGGTAATTAAATCATGATAAATCTTACCACCATCAACACGGGCAAGTTCTTTCGCTAACAATTTGACTTTACTCCCTAATTTAGGCCCTAAAAGTTTATAGTTCGGCTTAATTTCATAATTTACATATAATTGGGGCTGATCCGAAAATTCTATCTCTTTAATATTTAATTCTTCCTTTATTATGTCCAGATATGGATTGATTTTATCTTTTAATTCTGGTGATGTTAATACAATTTCACAACGAGCCAGTGGTTGACGAACTTTTATATTTGCTAATCGACGGGCACTCAATCCTAATGTAACGGCTTCACGTGCAAGTGCCATATTTTCAAGTAATGTATAATCGATTTTATCTTCACTCACTTTTGGATAGGTAGCCAGATGAACACTTTCAGCAGCAGTTTTTAGAGGTTTTGTGAGATTTTTCCATGTGATTTCAGAGAAAAATGGTACAAAAGGAGCGGTAAGCCTTGAAAGATTAATAAGGCATTCATATAAAGTCCAATATGCATCCGCTTTTTGTTCTGACCAGCCACTTTCCCAAAAACGAGGTCTGCTCCTGCGAACATACCAGTTAGATAGTCCCTCAATAAAATCAAAAATTGCCTTTGCAGAAGGATACGTTTCATAGTTATCCAAAGCATTTCGTACCTGAACGACAGTTTTATATAATTCATTTAGAATCCACCTATCCAATTCACAACGTTCCTCAATAGGACGGTAAGATTGAATGAATTCACTCGGTTGGGAACATTGGTCTTCAGTCACCGTATCTGGAGTTGAAGAAACATCTTTAAGAAGTTTCAATGGGGCACCTTCAGCGGTAAAACCATCCAAATTAGCATATATTACAAAAAAACTGTAGACGTTATACCAGCGAATAAGTAAATCACTTTGAAGTTCTTCAATTAACTTTTCTTGGAATCTGGTTGTCGTCGTAGGCGGATTTTTAGCTACAAAGCTCCAACGTAGGGCATCTGCACTATATTTATCAAATATATATTGTGGTTCTTTATAATTTTTCAGTCGTTTTGATAGTTTATAACCATCTTCACCCTGTATATGTCCCAAACAGACACATGTTTTGAAAGGGTGTGGGTAGGACTTTTTATCACCAAATATAATAGTGCTAATGGCTAATAATGCGTAAAACCAGCCTCTGGTTTGGTCTATTGCTTCGCTAATAAAATCTGCGGGAAAGTTTTGAGTAAATTTTTCTTCTGAACCTTCAACATGAGGATACCCCCATTGAGCAAAGGGCATACAACCTGCGTCAAACCAGCAATCAATAACCTCTGGAACCCGTCTCATTCGTGCGGATGGGTCTTTTGGACTTTGATATGTAATAGCGTCAATATAAGGCTTATGTACTTTTAAGTTGTCGTTAAGTTGTGGATTTTCCTTTTTAGCCTTTTCCCATACATCGAGTCCTTGAACGTCAGGTTTAGAAAGTAGTTCTTGATATGAAGAGATACATTCCATATATCCAGTTTTTTCACAAACCCAAATTGGAAGGGGAGTCCCCCAGAATCGTTCTCTGGAAAGTGCCCAATCGACATTTGTAGCTAAAAAATTACCAAAACGGCCTTCCCGTATATGTTCGGGTTGCCAGTAAATTTTTTGGTTGTTCTTTAAAAATTCTTCAATAAATGCAGATGTCCGAATAAACCAACTCTGTCTCGCATATTGGATTAGTGGGTCATCTTCAGCA
Organism: Candidatus Hydrogenedens sp.; assembly: GCA_035361075.1. NCBI lineage: Bacteria > Pseudomonadati > Candidatus Hydrogenedentota > Candidatus Hydrogenedentia > Candidatus Hydrogenedentales > Candidatus Hydrogenedentaceae > Candidatus Hydrogenedens > Candidatus Hydrogenedens sp. The sequence continues at coordinate 116,739 of DAOSBX010000002.1, forward strand.
CGTGGACAGAAAGGATAAGCATGACGGAATTGTTCTTGCTTAAATAACAAACCACGCTCTTTTAGTATGCGGATAATAGATTTATCCCCATCCTTACAAAACATGCCCGCCAATGGTTTTCCTGTATATAAATCCTTATCGGTAACTCGCTCATCGAATGTGCCATCCGATTTTATAAAACAAAGAAAACCAACATTTTGCTCTTTACATACCTTATAGTCATCTTCACCAAACGCTGGTGCTATATGAACCAGTCCTGTTCCTGTCTCAATATCTACAAAATCACCTGGAATTATAAGCCAATACTTATCCGCTGTGCCTTGTCCTTCTATTTTCTGTGGAATATCATACTTAAACAAAGGCTCGTAAGTTAATCCTAATAAATCAGTCCCTTTATATAATTTTATAACTTCAATATCCTCACCCAAAATAGATTTTGCTACAGCACTTGCTATAATGAAATATTCTGAAATCTCATTCTTCTCCATTTTAACCAATGCATACTCAATATCTGGTCCCACACATACTGCACAATTACTTAAAAGTGTCCATGGTGTGGTTGTCCAGATTAAAAAACTGATTTTGTCATTTTCTTTAAATCCTAACTTGCTTTTACTTTCCATTGTGAGGGGAAAACGAACGGTTATTGACGGGTCATCTGTCTCACGGTAACCTTCACCAACTTCACCAGCAGAAAGAGCAGTTCCACCCTGTGCCCACCACCATACTACCTTATAACCACGGTAAAGCAAGCCCCTATCAAAAAGCTGTTTTAATGCCCACCACACACTTTCCACATAAGATTGATGATATGTTACATATGCCTGTTCAAGGTCTACCCAGAAAGCAATACGTTCTGTCATCTCCTCCCATTCTTTCTGATAACGAAAAACAGAGTCTATACAAGCCTTATTAAATGCCTCTATTCCATACGATTCAATTGCAGATTTACCACCATCAAAAATTCCCAACGATTTACAAACTTCTATCTCAACAGGAAGTCCATGAGTATCCCAACCCGCCTTTCGTTCACAGTAATAACCATCCATAGTCTTATATCTCGGGAAAATATCTTTTATTGTCCTTGTGAGACAGTGTCCTGGATGGGGTAATCCGTTTGCCGTAGGGGGACCTTCGTAAAATACAAATCGAGGGGCATTCTTCCTTTGTTCTAAACTTTTATGATATATCTTTCTATCTTTCCAAAATTGAATAATTTCCTGTTCTGCTTTTGAAAAATTAAATTGTGAAGATGGAACAACATTATCAAATGCTTGTTTTTTCATTTTTTCACTCCATAAAAAAATACACTTATATTTATTGTTACTTTTCAGGAAAACTCGGAAATGATATTTATAATACCAAAAAAAATAAATATATATCTATTACATTACATAGGATAATCCAGAAAATATTTATGGAAAATTCAATATACTCGACTATTAGATGCCTTTTTCTTAGTTTCCTTCCTCCTGATACTTTTTGTAAAGTGGGAATATTTCAGGAGGAATTTCTTTTTTCAACTGCTGAATTTCAGGGAGAGAAGGATTTAAATATTCAGCGGTATCGATATAACAAACAGCTGGTTTCCATAACTTTTGATAAATAAAATAACGTGCCTCCTGTATATAAATAGGTGCTAATTGTTGTCTAATATTTGGTTTGTCAAAATGATAAACACCACATAGGTTATACTTTCTAAAAAGTGGTAAAAATTCTGCACGTAACGTTTTGGGGTCAATAAAATCGTTCTCAGTTCCCCAAAGGTCTGTGTAATATAATTTGCCATTATAGCCTGAACTTAAAGCATACCAACCAAGGTTTTTCCAACGTGCGATATTATGCCATCTTTTATTAGTATAGACAGGAAATAATGTCAGAACTACATAAACAACTACGAAAATAATTATAGTAAATATTTTTAAATAATTTTTTACATCTAAAAGTAGTCTATTCTCTTGTTGTTTAAGGTAAAAATTAAACATTCCTAATATAGAGCACCAGAATAACATATTTGTTGTAATATACCTTGATGATAATGCCTGTCCTAATCCTAACCCCGACCTTCCAAATGCGAGAAGAACACCACTTAAAATGGAGAATAAAGCAAGACTTTTCCAAAAAAAGTATTCTTCAATGTTCTGTTTGAGTTCTTGTTTAGTCATTAATTTTTGGATATTATTTTCAAATATACAAAACCTTTTTCTAATAATAATTGTCTTTCTAATCTTAAAAAATAAAAACATCCATAATAAGAGTCCTGCAATACCAAAGAGGTAAGAGCCAATATTGACTTTTACCATATTTATACCATGCCAGGGTGGTATAAAAAATAATCCTGATATCGGACTACCTATATAAAGAATAAAATATAAACATCTTTCTAATACGCTTACTTGTTTTTCAATACTTGTAATTCCTGGCCTATGATAATTGGAGAAGTAAAAAGCTAAAACTCCAACACCAGATAGTATCCAAATTAAAATAAGGAAAGGGTTCTTTTTCTCTTGATTAAAATATTTGTAGATTAAAAGAGGTAGAGCAGTAACCCATATTAGTAGACCATTAGCAAAAGAAAAAGAGGCAAAAATGGCAATTATTATAGAGATGCATAGTGTCAAGAGGTTTAATTTATATATAGTCAAAATACTAAGTAAACAGATATAAAGGAAATTAGTCAAAAACATCATAAGTTGAAGTCCCCAAACCCAATTTTCCATTTGTACCCATGAAAACATTAATAATGAAATAAGAGAAGCAGAAAACACCTGTAAAAGACGAGAAAAGTCACCTGGCTTCCTATTATCCTCACCGTTATAATGTATCCCTTGTTTTTGTGGAAGGATGATGATATAAAAGAGGATTAAAAACGAAAGAATAACAAGGAAAACATTAAAGTATAAGATAGACAACTCGTTCCATGAAGTAATTTTGGCTAAAAATAAGGTAATAATACGAGGTAAGAAAGGTCGATGGTCATTTTGTTGAGCAAATAACTCCCAGAATTTCAATGTTCCTTGGTTTAATTTGTCAAATAACGACAAATATAAAATTTCATCCCAATAAGGAAATCGATACCCATATTTCCAGATGAGAAAACATAAAACTACAATGGGAAATATTACTAATAAAAACAAAATATTGATTTTATTGATTTTCATAAAAGTTGTTTTTAGTTTAAGTTATTCAATGAAATTAATATAGTTTTACTTTCCAAATCAAAACAACCATTATCAGATTATAAAATTAAGTGTTATCGGAATTCCATTATTTGCACTATTTTTTTGTGCTTTGTTATTATTTTTATGCGTTAAAATAATGAATGAAAAAGTAAAATCTTGCCAAGGAGTAAAAAAACTAATGAATGTACATATCACTTGTAAACACATGGAGTCTTCAGAAGCATTAAAATCATACACAGAAAATGCTCTAAAAAAGTTAGAACATTATTTTGACAAAATTATAGAGGCAAACGTAATTATGGATGTGGAGAAACACCGTCATATTTGCGAAATTAATTTAAATGCTAACGGTGTCCGTATTCATAGTAAAGAATCTTCCCCCGATATGTATGCCTCAGTAGATGCTGTTATTGAAAAGTTAGAACGTCAAATACGTAAATTTAAGGAGAAAATAAAAAATCACAAACCACGGAATATAAACGAGACACGAAAATATAAACATGTCATACTCGAACTTAAGGAAGAAACCCCTCAAAAAGAAGAAACTGAAGAAGAACCTGTTATCCCTCATGAAATAGTACATAGAGAACACATCACGTTAAAACCCATGACAGTTGACGAAGCCTTAATGCAAATACAACTTTTAGAGGAGCCTTTCTTAGTATTTATAAATGTAGATACCTCTCAGGTCAACGTACTATATCCGAGGGGAAATAGCACGTATGGATTAATTGAACCTCAATTTTGATTATTATTTTCAAATAATCAAAAGAGGGGTTAAAAATATAATTGTGAGTTAAATAAATGTGGGAAACTGATTTAGAAATAAATTTTCGAAAAAAAACGTCAATACCTGTTGCTTCGTTGTTTCAGGAACCTATTCGTTCCGAATTGGGATTAAAGATTATAGCAGGGTATCAAGGAATAAGGAGAGAAGTATTTACTCCGGATGTTAATCGTCCAGGATTGGCCTTAACAGGTTACCTTGAATATTTTGCAAATGATAGAGTTCAGGTATTAGGAAACACCGAGATTCATTATCTTGAAAGGCTAACCCCATCTGAAATTGAAAATCGTCTACTTTATATGTTTTCCTTTGAAATTCCAGCATTTCTTTTGTCCCGTTCCTTAATCCCTCCACAGGTATTTTTAGACTTGTGCAATCGTCACGGTGTTCCCGTAATACAATCCAGCCTAACAACAGACCAAGTTATCAGTAAAGTTATTTTATTTTTTGCTGAAAAATTTGCACCAGAAACAACAATCCACGGAACGGTTGTCGATTGTTATGGTATTGGTGTAGTAATTGTAGGTGCATCGGGAATAGGAAAAAGTGAAACAGCGTTAGAACTTGTGGAACGTGGACATCGCCTTATCGTAGACGATGTGGTTCTTTTAAGAAAAGGTATTGAGGATATTATTATTGCAGAAAGTGACCCACAAATCGAGCATAACATTCATATACGAGGAATAGGAATGGTAGATGTATTATCCGTTTATGGTGCAGGCAGAATAAGGAGAAGAAAACAAGTAGGATTAATTATAGAATTAGTAACCACAATGGATGATGATATCGACATGCTAATTAATGTCTGGCCTAAAAAGCAAATATTAGGCGTAAACGTTCCATATCTTAAAGTTCCTGTTGGTCCTGGTAGAAATCTTGCAGTTATTGTTGAAGCGGCTGCATTAAAATGCCGTATGATGGAATTGGGTATTGATATAGACCAACAGTTCTCAGAACGTACCAAACAGGCAACAACAAAAAATCTTTATCAAATTAGGTAGGAAGTTGTAATGAAATCCCTAAACCTAATTTTTGCTTTACATTCTCATCAACCCGTTGGAAACTTCGAGTTCGTTTTTGAAGAAGCATATCAAAAAGCATATTTACCTTTTCTCAAAGTTCTTCAACAATTTCCGAACATTAAAGTCACATTACATATAACAGGACCCCTTTGGGATTGGTTTGATGTCAAACATCCTGAATTTTACGAACTTATAAATACGTTAATACAGCGGAAACAAGTAGAACTAATGGGAGGTGCTTTTTACGAACCGTTGGTTTGTGCAATTCCAGAGGAAGATGCTTATGAACAAATTTTATATATGCAAGATTTTATAAAACAAAGGTTTGGGGTAAAACCACGAGGAATGTGGATAGCGGAAAGAGTTTGGGAACCATATTTTCCAAGAATATTAGCCAATGCAGGTATCGAATATACAACCCTTGATGATACCCATTTTCTCAGTGCTGGACTGGATAGAGAAGAACTATTTGGATATTATTTAACTGAACATGAAGGATTTAATATCAAAATATTCCCTATTCTTGAGAAATTGAGATATACAATACCTTTTCGTCCAATAAAAGAAACGTTAGAATTTTTGCGAAAAGTACATGAAACCCATAGTGGTGCATGTGCTGTTTTTCATGATGACGGTGAAAAATTTGGGATTTGGCCTGGGACACACCACAGTGTTTATGAAGAAAAATGGCTTTTTAATTTCTTCACAAGTATCACAGAAGAGCAAGAATGGTTAAGGACAACAACGTATTCTGAGTATCTTGACGAAAATCCACCATTAGGTCGAGTTTACTTACCCTGTGCTTCTTATCATGAAATGATGGAATGGGTATTACCAGTAAACTCGCAGAAAGAATACTTAACCATAAAAAAAGAACTTCAAGAAAACCCAAAAACATGGGAAAGAATATCAATATATTTAAGAGGTGGATTTTGGCGTGGTTTCCTTTCTAAGTATGAAGAAGCAAATAACATGCAAAAAAGAATGCTAAAAACAAGTCGACGGCTTAATACCTTAATAAAGAAAAATAAAAAAAATAATCTGCTGAAAGAGGCACAAAAAAAATTATTTCAAAGTCAATGCAATTGTGCATACTGGCATGGTGTTTTTGGTGGTCTTTACTTAAATCATTTAAGAACTGCGGTGTATTCTAATATTATCGAATGCGAAAAATTAATAGATAATTATGAACACTTTTTTGAGCATTGGAGAAATAACGAAGTCGAAGATTTTAATTGTGATGGAAATGATGAGATTATCTTAAACACAAAGTTAGGGACTTTCATCTTATCCCCGCATGATGGAGGGACATTAATTGAATTAGATTACAAACCTAAGGCATTTAACTGTTTAAATATATTATCAAGAAGGGAAGAAGCCTATCACCAAGATTTATTTAAAGAAAGTATATCCCACGAAATCAATGAATCGGGCCATAAGAGCATACACGAATTAGTAAAAGCAAAAGAGAAAGGATTGGAAAAACTGTTAATTTATGACCCTTATGTACGTTATTCAATGAGGGACCATTTTTTACCATTAAATATTTCAATAAATGCATTACAATCAAATCAATATCAAGAATGGTGGTCTCATTTTAATAAAGAGTATTCATATAAACTTATGGAGAATGAAATTATTCTGGAAGGAATTGGGACAGTCGAAATCTCTCCTTTTTGTTGGAATGTAAATATAGTAAAGTATATGTTATTAAATAGCGAAAAAAGTGAAAATATGCTCTCATTTTTAGTAAAATATGATATTACAAACATGACCAATGGGGAATTTGAAGGCTACTTTGGCTCGGAGTGGTGTTTCAATCTCCTGACAGGTTCTTCAGATGACCGTTTTATATATTCAAAAAATAAAAAACTCTCAATGAGAAAACTTGGTGATGCTGGTGATGAATCGGGTCTCACTCATTTTGCATTGAGAGATGATTGGCAAAAATTAGAAATTGAATTTCAGCTAAATAAAGAAGCTCGATTATTTAATTTTCCAATCGAGACCGTTAGCCAATCAGAAAACGGCCAAGAAAGGGTATATCAGGGAAATGTTTTAATTCCCTGTTGGAAAGGAATATTTAGACATAACGAAGTAGTAAGTATTGAAATGAAAATAAATATCAAATCACTTTGATGTAATACAGAAAATGAACAATAACAAAATAGAAAAAATAATTAAAGTTGTAAACAAATTAGGTGTTCATGCAAGACCTGCAGGTAAGATAGCCCGTGAGATGCAGAAATACGATGCTCACATTTATCTTATCTATAACGGGAACCAACGAAATGCAAAAAGTGTTATACAAATTTTGAGTTTAGGTGCCCCTAAAGATGCAGAAATATTAGCAGTAGCAGAAGGGAAGGATGCACAATCTGCCATTGATGAATTAGAAGAAATATTTAAAACAGGTTTCGGAGAACCATAATGGAACAATCCTTTAGTGGAATACCTGTGTCTCCGGGAATAGTATGGGGGGAAGCATTGGTATATGACCCTGGACCAATTAACATCCCACGATTTAAGATAAAAAATCCGAAAGAAGAATTACAACGGGTAAAAACTGCAATAAATACCACCAGAGAAGAACTTACTGTTCTTCATAAAAAAACATTAGATAATTTTGGTAAAAAACATGCCAGTATTTTCGATGTGCATTTAATGTTATTAGACGATGATACAATTCTAACAGAGTTAGAAAAAAGAATTAGAGACGAGTTAATAAATGCAGAATCGGTATTGTTTGATATTGCACATAAATATACAAAAGAAATAAAGGATTCAGGTAATACTTTTATTGAAGAGAGAAATGCTGATATTGTCGATGTTATTGACCGTATTGTCCGCAATTTAATGGAGCAAAAAAGACCAGACCTCGAAAATATAAAGAAGCCTTGTATTTTACTTTCCAGTGATTTGCCCCCTTCCGAAACAGCACGTTTGCACCCAGAGAAAGTTAGAGCTATTGTCCTTGAAAAGGGAAGTCCTACCTCGCATGTGGCAATTTTAGCACGGTCACTAAAAATACCCACGATTGTCGGCGTTGGAAATCTTTTTGATGTTTATACTCATCCTATTAAAGGGTCTGCTGTAGACGCTATTGATGGAAAAGTATTTATCAATCCTTCATCCGAAACAATACGAAAACTTAGATTAAAGAAAATACAACTTTCAAGAAAATATCATCTTTATGAACAAAAAATTATTTCGCATCCATCTCAAACAAAAGATGGAAAAAATATTTCTGTCCTTGCCAATATTGAACTTCCAAATGAAGTTGATGATAATGTAAAACATGTTTCCGCTGGAATAGGTTTATATAGAACAGAATACCTCTTTCTGAATAAACCAGAACCACCAACTGAAGAAGAACAATATAATGAATATCTTTCAGTTGCCAAGAAAATTTATCCTTTGCCTGTAGTACTAAGAACAATTGACATAGGCGGTGACAAATTAGCAAATTATGCATCATTCTTTAAAGAACAAAATCCACAGTTAGGCTGTCGAGCAGTTCGTTTTTGTCTCGTTCATAAAGACTTTTTTAAAGTACAATTACGAGCTATGTTACGTGCCACATTACAAGGAAACATCAAGATAATGTTTCCAATGATTAGTAGTGTTGAAGAGCTAAACGAGGTTAAAAAAATACTTGGCGAAGTAGAAAATGAACTCACTATAAAAAACATACCCCATAAAAAAAGTCCTGAAATAGGGATTATGGTGGAAGTCCCTTCTGCAGTAATGATGGCTGATGAATTGGCAAAAGAATGTAGTTTTTTTAGCATAGGGACAAATGACTTAATACAATACTCGCTCGCAGTAGACCGCAATAATGAACATATCGCACATCTATATGAACCAGCACATCCTGCCATTTTAAAAATGCTAAAGATGACTATAACGTCTGCGAAAAAAGCAGGAATTCCTTGCAGTATCTGTGGTGAAATGGCAAGTGACCCTCTGTTTACAGAATTACTAATCGGTTTGGGTTTAGATGCGTTTAGTATGTCAAGTGTCTCAATTCCGCAGATACGTGCTTTAATCACAAGCATTAACTCAAAAGATGCTGAAACATTCGCAGAAAATGTATTAAAGTGCAGAACCGCAAAAGAAGTTAAACATATTCTTAAAGAGAACATCAGGTCTAAGTATAAGAATATCATCTCAATTAAATAATAACCCTTATGAAAGAAAAAAAAGAAATAAACACTATTAAAAAGATTACACTTTTGGGCTCAACAGGCTCAATTGGACAGAATGCATTAGATGTTATCCGTTCATTTAAAGATTCTTTTTCTGTTGTGGGTTTAGCAGCACATTCAAATATTGAATTATTAAAAAAACAAATTAATGAGTTTAAGCCTAAATATGTAGCAGTTTATGATGTTACTTTTGCAAATAAGTTAAAGAAAGAATTTAAAGATTTGACTATTTTTGTTGGTAAAGAAGGATTAAAAGAAATTACATCAATCAAGGTAGATATAATCCTTTCCGCCATAGTAGGGGCTGTTGGTTTGGAACCTCTGTTGGCAGGGATTGCACATTGTAATACAGTCGCCATTGCAAATAAAGAACCTTTGGTTATGGCTGGTGGCATTATTGTTGACAAAGCTAAAAAGGAATCCGTTGAACTTATTCCTGTGGATAGTGAGCATAGCGCAATATTCCAGTGTTTGCTTGGCCAAAAACCAGAGACAATAGAAAAAATATATCTAACTGCATCAGGTGGGCCATTTTACAAAAGCACATTTACTGAACTTGATTCTGTAACACCTGACGATGCAATAAAACATCCGACATGGAACATGGGGAAAAAAATAAGTGTTGACTCGGCAACGTTAATGAACAAAGGCTTGGAAATTATCGAGGCAATGTGGTTGTTTCATTTAGATGTAGAAAAAATAGACGTTGTAATCCATCCACAAAGTATCATCCATGGACTTGTTGAATTCACAGATGGAAACATATTGGCTCATCTTGGACCAACAGACATGAAATTACCAATTTTATTTTCATTTACATACCCAGAACGAGCGAAAAAGCATATTAAACGGCTTAATCTTTTTGAATTATCACATTTGAGTTTTGATGTGCCCGATACTAAAAAATTTCCATGTCTTGACCTTGCAAGGACATCTGCAAAACAAGGTGGAGTAATTCCAGCAGTTCTAAATGCTGCCAATGAAGTTGCAGTTCATGCGTTTTGTAATAAAAAAATCACATTTAAACAAATTCCTCTTGTTATAGAAAAGACCCTTAACAGAATGAGTCATCAGAATAGACCTTATACATTAGAATCGATACTCCAAACAGATGAAGAAACTCGCATCAAAACAAATGAAATTATAAATCAATTAACTTAAATTAGGAATGAAAAATGATTTTTAGCATAGTAGTCTTTGTAATTGTATTAAGTATACTCGTTTTTGTTCATGAATTAGGGCATTTCATATCAGCAAAATTATGTAATGTTTACGTTGACCAATTTAGTATTGGTATGCCACCCAGAGTTATCGGAGTAAAAATAGGGGAGACGGATTATTGTATCGGTGCTCTTCCTATTGGCGGATATGTAAAAATGGCTGGACAAGAAGATGTGCCATTAGACGAAAAAGAAAGAGAAGAAACTTATGGTCACGTCCCACAGGAACGTTGGTTTAAATTCAGACCTCTTTGGCAAAGATACATTATTATCGTAAGTGGACCGCTAATGAATTTTGTTTTGGCTATATTTATATATATTATTCTCGTGTCAAAAGGTACACTGGTTCCTGAGATGGAGGTAGATTCAAAGATAGGTAAAGTGGAGGAGAAAAGCCCAGCACAATCCGCACCACTTTACATCTATGATGAACATAAAAATGAAAAGAAGGATTATCCCGAAACACCAGACACTATTGGTTGGCAAACAGGTGACCGCATTTTATCGATTAACGGTACCAAGGTTCATAAATTTAGCGATTTATTTGTTAATGCAACATTAGGAGGTTCATCCGAAGAACATAAAGTGATTCTTGAAAGAACTGAATTAGACGGTTCCATTAAGAAATACATCTCATTTGTAAAACCCCAGGTTATTGAAGGTAGCGAACTTCCAAGGTATGGCGTAGCACCATTTTCATCAGCTCTTATTAAGGAAGTAATCAAGGACATGCCCGCTGAAAAAGCGGGGTTAAAGGAAGGAGATATTATTTTATCTGCAAACGGGAAATGGGTAGACAGAACTACTTTTGTGGAATTTACAGAAAAGACACAAAAAGACGAACCTATAACCTTAATGATCAATAGAAATGAAGAAAAGCAAACTATTCAGGTATACCCAACAACTGTTGGAAGATTAAGGGGAATGACATTAACCGAAACAGGTCTAAAGGATAAACAAAAAGGATTATTAGTTGTTGATATTGAGCCCGAAATACAGGAAAAAACAGGATTACGAAGGAAAGACATTATTACAAAGATTAATGGAGAAGAATTTACCCTCGAAAGATTATACAAGTACGAGAGAGAGCATCCAGGTGAAGAAATAGAAGTTGATGTTTATCGACCTCCTGTCCTCATGGGATTATTAGAAAAGTCCGCAACACTGAAATTAAAAGTAACATTGGACTCTGTTCAGGCAATAGGGGTCGCTTTAGGAGAACGACAAATTAAAGTGAAATATCCACCACACCAGTGGCTAACAGAAGCATTAAAAAAGAGTTATAGTGACCTCCGACAAACTGTACTTGTCCTTAAAGGTTTAATTATGGGTGCAGTTAGCCCTAAAGTCTTAGGTGGTCCTATTATGATTTTTGATGCAACATCAAAAGCGGCAAGCATGGGCATCGATTGGCTTTTAGGTCTAATGGCATTAGTAAGTGTTAACCTCGCTGTGGTTAATCTTTTGCCTATTCCTATTTTAGATGGAAGTTTAGTATTTATTTTAACAGTAGAAGCATTAAGAAAAAAACCACTAAGCCCAAAATTTCAAGAACGTTTCCAGCAAGTGGGACTTGTTATAATCCTATTACTTCTAATTTTAGTAAGCTGGAACGATATCAGACGAATACTTATAGATATAATTCCATAAATAAATTAATTTCTATTTTAACGCAATATTAACAAAGGAGACATGGTATGGGTGCAATTACATGTAAATTTGGTGGAACCTCACTCGCTGATGCCAATTGTATTAAGAAAGTAGCAGAAATTATTTATTCATCACATGATAGAAAATATATCGTCCCTTCTGCCCCAGGAAAAAGAACTGCAAACGATAAGAAAATTACAGACCTTCTATACTTATGGTATAACATCGCCCGAGAAGGATTAGACCCATCAGAACCCGAAAAAATTATCAGAGAACGTTTTTCAACTATAGTCTCGGAATTAGGTCTTAAATTAAATATAAACTCAGAGATAGATAATATTGCAAAAAATGCAGACAAATATGACACCCCTGATTATATGGCTTCACGTGGTGAATATCTCAACGGTAAGATTATTGCAGAATATCTAAATGCAACATTTGTTGACCCAGCCAGTTATATATTCTTTGACGAAACAGGTTCTTTAGATACAAAAACATACAATATCTTAGGAGAGAGATTACAAGGTTCAGGATTATTTGTTGTTCCAGGATTTTATGGGTCAATGCCCGACGGAACCATTAAAACATTTCCTCGAGGAGGAAGTGATATTACAGGTGCCATTGTTGCACGTGCTACTAAATCAATTCTATACGAGAACTGGACCGATGTCGATGGCTTTTGTATGGCTGACCCGAGAATTGTTCCCAATGCAAAAAGAATCGAAGAAATCACATATCAGGAGTTAAGGGAATTATCGTATATGGGTGCAACTGTTTTGCACGACGAATCAATTTACCCTGTACTGGAACCAGGAATTCCAATTCATATTAAAAACACAAAAAATCCCGATAACCCAGGAACATTAATAGTCCGAAGTAGAGTTCCGAAAGGACCTGTTTGTGGGGTTGCTGGCTTGGCGGGGTTCAGTATGATTAATATCGAAAAAACATTCATGAATAAAGAAAGGGGATTTGGATTAAAAGTACTATCAGTACTCGATGAATATGATATTCGTTGGGAACATATGCCCACAGGTATAGACACAATGTCTATCATCATACGAAACAGTGAATTAGGGAATAAAGGACCATTAATTGTTGAGGCAATAAAAAAACGGTGTGAAACAGATGATGTCACCTTAACCAAAGGACTTGCTATGATTGCCACAGTGGGCATGGGTATGAATCATCATATTGGGGTAGCCGCAAGGTTATGCACTGCATTAGCAAACGCCAAAGTAAATATCAGGGTTATTGACCAAGGTTCATCAGAAATGAATATCCTTGTCGGTGTTAACGAAAATGACCTGAACACTGCTATCGAAGCAATTTATAAAGCATTCGAAAATTGGGATTAAGCAAAGGTATTACCCATTTAATTTCAATAAAGATTAAAAAGGAAAAATCTTCTATGCGTGGAACAAAAATAATTTGCACCATGGGACCTGCAATAGAGAACAAAGAGATGATTCAGTCCTTAATCTCAGCAGGAATGGATATTGCCCGTCTCAACTTCTCCCATGGAACCCATGAAAGTCATAAAAATATGTTCCATGCCATACGAGAAGTAAGTAATACATTAGATAAAAAAATTGGAATCATTATTGACTTACAAGGTCCTAAAATTAGAACTGGTTTGCTTGAAAATCATAAATTGATTGAATTAATTAGGGGTAAATATATAACAATAACCACGGAGAACGTTGTAGGGAATTCAAACATAATATCAACTGATTATAAATTTCTTCCCGAAGAAATCCATATTGGGGATCGGATACTTCTTGCTGATGGGACAATGGAATTAAAAGTCGTTGAAATAACCCCACCAGAAGTTAAATGCGAAATTATCCGTGGAGGACTTTTAGGTGAACGGAAGGGAATGAACCTACCAGATATACCCATTAAAATTCCGTCTATGACAGAGAAAGATTGGGATGATCTTGATTTCGGGATATCTTTGGGTACTGATTATTTTGCACTATCTTTTGTTCGCTCTGCTAATGATATTTTACAAGTTAAAAAAAGACTCCAAGACAAAAGTAGTTCTGCAAAAATAATAGCCAAAATAGAACGTCCAGAAGCCTTAAAATGCATCGATGAAATCATAGAAGTTACAGACGCCTTACTTATTGCAAGAGGCGACCTTGCAGTTGAAACAACACTTGAAGAAGTACCTTTAGTTCAAAAAAGAATCATTCGAAAATGTAATCAGGCTGGAATTCCTGTTATAACTGCTACACAAATGTTGGAATCTATGACTGAACATCCTATCCCAACACGAGCAGAGATGACAGACGTTGCGAATGCAGTTCTTGATGGAACAGATGCAGTAATGCTATCTGCTGAAACAGCCACAGGCAAAAATCCAATTACAGTGGTAGAAGTTATGTCGAAAATAATCCAATGCGTCGAAAATGACCAAAAATATTTTGAATGCCCTTTTGATAACTTATGCAAATCATTTTCAGAACGAACAAAAATTTCACCAGAAATTCAAAAAATTGAAGATAGCGCCTCTGCTGTTGGTAAAGCAGTAAAACAACTCACCAATATATTAAATATCAAAGGAATTGCCTGCTTCACATTTTCAGGTTATTCAGCATTAGCCATATCAAATACAAAACCAAAAGTACCTATATATGCTTTAACACCAAATGATAATGTAGCAAGACAATGTTCCCTTTATTGGGGGGTTCAAGCAATTCTGATACCACCCGTCCAAACAATTGAGGAGATGTTACATATGGTTGAAAAGACATTAATTACACAAAAATATGTTGAACGAGGTGATATAATAGTCATTGTGGCTGGGTACCCTTTGTCTGTTGCTTGTCCAACAAATTTTATCAAGGTTCATGTTGTATAACATGGATAAAAAACAAAACACAGATTGGTATATTCAGGCTTTCGATAAATGGTATCCCATTGTTTATCAACAGCGGAACGAACAAGAAGCAAAAGAACAAGTCAATTTTGTGCTTTCCGAATTAGATTTATCTCCACATCACAAGGTCTTAGACCTATGTTGTGGTTATGGAAGACATATTCAATATATAAAAGAAAAAATACCCACTACCATAGGAATTGACATTTCTACATATCTCCTAAGAAAGGCACAGGAATCATTAAAAAATACAGTGATTATAGTTAGGGGTGACATTCGTTGTCTTCCCTTCAAACACAACACTTTCGATGCAGTGCTAAGTTTCTTTACAAGCTTCGGCTACTTTGCTAATGAAAAGGATAATATTAAACAAATAAAAAATGTATATAATGTATTAAAAGGAAATGGACTTTTCTTCCTCGATTATTTAAACCCTGAACAAGCAATAAATATTAAAATGAATAGAACAAAAAGAATTATTAATAACTACACTGTTATTGAAACACGTTGGTATGATGACAAAACAAAAATACTAAAGAAAAAAGTAGAAATATTTTCAGATGAAAATACAATAATGACAACTTATGTTGAACATGTTCGTATCTACATGTGTAGTGAATTAGAAACCATGTTAAAACAAAATAATTTTGCCATTATGAAAACATTTGGTGATTACAAAAAGAATAAATACACAGAACTCAGCCCAAGATTAATAATAGTTAGCAAAAAAAATGAATAAACTATACTTCGATTATTTAAATGGAAAAAATGATTTAAGAGAATTTTATTCTTGGCTCCCTGGTGATTCCATTGAAAACTTCCTTAATCAATACCTTAATCAAAGGGAAAAAGTGAGAGGAAATGAAAAAGAGGAAAACAAACAACATATCAATATCATTTCTGGACAACAACCTGCACTTTTAGGTGGTCCTTTTTATACCTTTTACAAGTTAGCTACATTAATAAACATATCAAATCACTATGGGAAAATAGTTGACCACCACTTAAAACCTATCTTCTGGGTTCATTCTTGGGATCATGATTGGGAAGAAGCATGTAATATCCATTTCCTAACGTATGATTATCAAATATATAAAATGAATTACAAAATTGAGGAAGAACAAAAAGGAAAATCACTTTATAAAATAGATATAAACGCAGAAAATATAATAAATGAGATAGAAACATTAATCTCAAAAGTAAAAGGTTCAGAATATACAAAAGAGATAAAGGAATTCCTATGCACATCTGTTGTGAAAAATAAAAACATTGCAGACTGGTCAACCGATATTTTGAAAGAATTTTTTAATGATGAAGAAATAATATGGTTTGAGCCACATAAAATAACAGAACATACAAAATTACAAAATGTAATTAACACTGCAATCGAAAATCATGAGGAACTACACGACTGCTTCCAAAGAACAAATGAAAAATTAAAACAATTAGGCTATAAACTTCAGGTTCATAAGCTCCCTATAGATGTCTTTTTTTTCCTTGAAGAAAATGGATATAGAAGAAAATTAATATATGATAAAAAAGAATTTTTATCCGTTGCTTCAGGACATAGATATACAATAAAAGAATTAAAGGAAATATTAAAATACGAACCTGAACGATTCTCTCCAAACCTTATATTACGGTGTCTCTTTCAACAATTATTATTCCCCTGTGTAATGTATATAGGCGGTCCCGCTGAAATAGCATATTGGGCACAACTAAAAGATTTGTTTACTTATTTTAACCTTTCGCTACCAATAATATATCCAAGGAAAAGATCAATTATAGTACCACCAAAAATAAAAAAATGGATGGACGAGTTTGGAATTTATTCTCAACTTAAAGAGAACAAAAGTCTCAAAATTAAAAAAGATAGTTATATTAATTTAAATGTAGAAACGGAAATAGAAATCGTAAAAAATGAGTTGATACAATCAATTCATTTATACGCAAATAAAATGAAAAAAACATTTCATACAGATATCGAGATATTCCAAAATCAAGAAGTACAATTCCTTAAAAAGATTGAATATGAGATAGAACGATACAAAAACGAACTTATAAAAATGTATATCAATAAAAACAAACAGATGCAAAACCGCATTAACGCTATTGAAAATACTATTTTACCCTTAGAAAAAGAGCAAGAACGAGTATTCTCACCTATATCTTTCATTTCTGAATATGGAAAACAATTCGTAATAAATATATTAAAAAATATAAATATTAGCTCATTTGACATAGAGGTAATTGAATTATGAATAAAATAGATGTTTTAGCTTTTGGTGCACATCCAGATGACGTTGAATTGGGGATAGGTGGGACATTGGCAAAACTTATAAAACAAGGGCTTAATGTTGGCATCATTGACCTTACAAGAGGGGAGATGGGCTCCCGTGGAACCGTTGAAGAACGATTAGAAGAGGCAAAAAATTCTGCGTCTATTTTAGGTGTATCTATACGTGAGACCTTAGCATTACCAGATACAGATATTCGGATAAACAAAGAGCAAAAACTTCCACTCATCAAAATAATCAGAAAGTACAAGCCAAAGATGATACTTGCCACAATGCCCGATGACAGACATCCAGACCATCATAATGCTCACTTTCTTATTCGTGAAGCTAATTATTTTGCTGGGGTACATAGTATCAATACGGCTCAACAACCATACCGATGTCCTTTACTATTATATTACTATCCTTACTATGAAATAAATACCCCTGATTTTATAATTGACATATCAGATTACTATGAAACAAAAATTGAGGCTTTAAATGCATACCGTTCTCAGTTCTTTAATCCCAACTATGTAGGTCCTGAAACCTTTATTTCCACAGAACGTTTTTTGAAAAGTATTCAAGACCGCTGTCTCTATTGGGGAAGCAAAATTAATGTGATGTACGGAGAAACCCTCTATAAGAAAGAACCTATACCAATAAATTTAGAATATTTGCTAAAATAAAACAATGAGAAAAAAAACACAAAAACTCAAAATAGGAATCAGTTGCTACGCATCCACAGGAGGAAGTGGCATTGTCGCAACCGAATTGGGTTTAGCGCTTGCCCAAAGAGGTCACGAAGTACACTTTGTTGTTGAACAAATCCCATTCCGATTAAGAGATAATTCTGAAGGTGTATTTTGTCATGTCGTTGAACCTATTAACTATCCAGTTCTTAAACAACCCCCATCATTTTTAACAATGGCTTCTCGAATTGCAGAAGTTGTTGAAGAAAATTCAATACAATTATGGCATGCCCATTATGCAATTCCCCATGCAAGTATTGCACTCCTCGCTAAAGAAATGCTACCACCGCCATTAAGATTTTGTCTCATAACAACCCTACATGGAACAGATATTACCATTGTAGGTGCAGACCCATCTTTATACAGGGTAACAAAACATGCAATGGAGAATAGTTGTGCAATTACTGCGGTCTCCGATTGGCTCAAAAAAGAGACTGAACGCGAATTTAACCTTTCCAAACCCATCCACAGAATTTATAATTTCATCAAACCTTCACGTTTTCAAAAAATAAAAAAAATAAACACTCCATGGCTTGATAAAAACAAAAAAACAATTATGCACATTTCTAATTTTCGAGCCGTAAAAAGAGTAACTGATGTAATCCGTGTTTTTGCTAAAGTCGTTGAACGAATAGATGCACAATTAGTCATGGTTGGTGAAGGTCCCGAACGAATTTCTTCTGTTGGCGTTGCCCGTCAATTAGGTATATTAAATAAAATAAAATATATTGGGAATTATCCACGCATAGAAGAACTACTTACCTCTGCTGATTTAGTAATTCAGCCGAGCGAACATGAAAGTTTTGGCATGGTCGCACTGGAAGCAATGTCAGCAGGTGTCCCAGTAATTGCAACTCGAAGCGGAGGAATACAAGAATTGATAGTCGATGGTGTTACAGGGTTTTTATGTGAAGTAGGGGATATTGAAACCATGGCAGATTGGGCTATACAAATTTTATTTGATGATAAATTAAAAAAAGAGATGGGCAAACATGCAAAACAAAGAGTACGAGAACAATTTAGCGATGATAAAATAATACCTCAATATGAAGAACTATATATAAACACATTAAACAAATATAAATCATAAGAAGAATAACTATGAACAAAAAAGACATAATAAGAATTGGCATTTTTTACGATGGTAATTTCTTTTTCCACGTGAGTTCATATTACCGTTACGTTCACCCTCCTAAAAAACGAATTTCTATAAGTGGATTGCATAATTTCATAAAAAATAAAATTGCAGAGTTTGAAAAGGTTGAATCTAACCTTGTTCATATAGTTACATCCCATTTCTTCCGTGGCAGATTATCTGCAAAAGATGCAGAGCTTGAAGATAGACTTTATTCCGAGCGTGTTTTTGAAGATATATTAATGAACGAAGGTGTAATAACCCATTACCTGCCAATAAAAGTAAAGAGCGACAAAAGACATGAGAGAGGCATAGATGTATGGCTTGCATTAGAAGCATACGATACTGTTATTCAGAAAAAACTCGATGTACTCGTGCTTATCACTGGTGATGCCGATTTTATTCCATTAGTAAAAAAAGCTCAATCAGCCAATGCAAAGGTAATGCTCTTAGGATGGGACTTTAAATATACAGATGAGTCAGGAGTAGATTGTTCCACAATTACCTCTGCAGAGTTATTAGAGTCCTCTACATATCCATTAAATATGCACAACTTGATTGAAAAAGGACTACAAGAGGAAGACAATGACATATTAAATCTGTTCTATGATATTAAGGAAGAACAACAAGAATCACAAACCAAAATAAAAGAATATTTTCAAGGTAAAATACACTCCTTAAAAGAAGGTTATGGTTTTATTTCATGCCAGAAATTTCCAAAAAATGTTTTCTTCCATTATTCCGCCTTAAAAAATCAAAACTTTCAAGATTTAGTAGTTGGTCAAAAAGTTGAATTTTTAGTTCATGAAGCTGACAAAGGTATTGTTGCTCAACCCGTAATTGTTATAAATAATCCAACAAATAATGATTAATTAAAATTACATTTATTAATACATTTGATTTACTCTTTAGGAAGTTCGTTGTACCAGGGCAATTCCTCTTTTTTCTCTATCTGAACACCTTTTTCAGGATACCATCTCTTATTATCAGGTGTAATTGAGACCCATTCATATTCACCTGTATCTGGATATAAGGCATATAACTTCCCTCCTTTAGGAACAAAATCACTTCCATAACCACCTAATCCTGTGGCTCTTCCATATATAAGGTCCACACCCTCAATAATGCCCGAATAATCATTTACATGGTCATGACCACATATACACGCTTTTAACCCTGGTATCTTCTTAAGATAGGCAAGCGATTCACCACGTTCTGCTTCATAACATACATTCTCAAATTTAACACCAGAAGCCACTTTACTTTCCCAAATAGTATGATATTGATATATTGGAATATGGCACACCATAAAAGTAGGAATGGAAATGTTTGCGTTGGCTTCAGCCCATTGTGAAACCCATTGTCGCTGTTCGTCTCGCAAACCAACATTATTTGAATTGAGACAAACAAATCTCCAGAGACTCTCGCCACTTGTTTTTGCAACAATTACCTCGTAATTACCCTCTGCTATCCCTCCGCGATACATCGAATTCTTCCCTTTTGCCAGAATGTCATGCCCCTTCGTATAATCTGACAATTTATCATGATTACCCCAAGTATACAACCATGGCACTCCAAGCGACCCAAAAAATTCAACAGCTGTTTCAAGATATGAAAGCCCCCTACCAAAAGCATTCTCATTCCAAACATCGCCTGTTATAGCAATTAAATGAGGTTGTGTAAGGTCAATCAGTTTTTTAATTATCTCTTCTGTCGTTTTATCTATGTTCTTATCTTTTCTATATGGATTAAAATGAATATCCGTAAATTGAAGCAATTTGATACTCTTCTCATTACCAGATATAGTTAATGTATACTTATTTTCACTAACCGTATTTGATTTTTCCATCCCGACAGGTGATTTTGAAGTTTCATTTCTTGCAGATGCTTTGGAACTACTCACTATTGCAGTACCAGCTGACACTGAACTTACAATAAAAAAACGTCGTGTTATCTTCATACTACTCATAGCAAAACTTCCTTCTTGTTTGTAATTATTGAATAAAGTTTAACAAAATATAGAACTAAATATGGAATTGTAAAAAACAATAAATTAACAATGAAACAACACTTCTTAAAAGTTGATTCAAATATAAGACTATCAATTTACGACTTTGGTGGCATAGGACCTCCATTAATTTTCTGCCATTTCACAGGTGGATTAGGAATGCTATGGCAACCAATTGCAGAAAAACTGCTCACCAAATTTCATTGTTTTGCTTATGATGCAAGAGGCCATGGAAATTCCAGTAAACCCGATAATATTAACTTTTACGATTGGAATAAACACTTAAGAGACCTAATCGCTATAACTGAATATATCAAAAATACAACAAATAAACATCACTTTTATGGTGTAGGTCATTCATTTGGTGCTGCCTGTCTAAGTCAGGCAACCTTATTTAATAAGAATATTCAATGGAAAAAAATAATTCTTATTGAACCTATTATTGGTCCCGATATATTTGATTTTAGACAAGAAATAATGTCTGAAATAGCCAGAAAACGGCGACCTATGTTTAGCAAAGAACAATTAGATAATCAGTTAAGGAACAAACATCCTTACAAAAGCTGGGACATGAACATGTGGGAGATATATAAAAAACATGGATTCATAGTAAATGAAAATAATGATTATTTATTAAAGTGCAGTCCAGAAATAGAGTCATATCAGTATTTATTTGGAAACCCTAAAGGATGGTTTAATAAACTGAAGAAAATCCATGTACCTACCTTAATCATCTACGGCGAAAAAAGTGAACTATTACCCATCGCATATTATCAATTAGAACAAATACCAAAGGCATTTCTTGTAAAAATTCCTAAGGCAACTCATTTTATCACACAAGAACATCCCCAGACCATAGTTAACTGGATAAAAAACTGGTTCTAAAAATTTGACTCCAACTATTAAAATATGTAGAATATAGATAATTATTTACACTTCTAATAAAAACAATAAATATAATTAAATTTTTTTATATGTTTAAGATTAATTGTTTACAAAAATACAATATAATATTAATTGTTTTATTTCTTGTCGGAATATCTATTACCTCAACTACTTCTTCAGAAGAAATAAAAGAGGAACAACCCAAAAATCTTCGAATTCGTTTAGGCTTTGAAAATATGTTCCATGCAGGGGAAGCATCAGACAAAGCAGATGAAATATTTTTCAATCCTACAATTGATATTGAGAAAAAGGTTTCGCCAAGAACAGCACTTTCATTAAGATGTATCCCTGCATTTTTTTATATTCAAGATAAAAATATAGAGGAAGTGTTTGGAGCAGGCGTTGGGGGCACAATAAGAATTTATATCAAAAAAGAAGAACGTGGTTTTTTCTCAGAAATCCATGAAGTTATTTTGTTTCATAAGAACAAATTTGAAGGTAATAGCTCAAATATAAATTTTTATTCATCATTAGGTATTGGCTATCAATTCAATAAAGAAT
Organism: Candidatus Hydrogenedens sp.; assembly: GCA_035361075.1. Lineage (NCBI taxonomy): Bacteria > Pseudomonadati > Candidatus Hydrogenedentota > Candidatus Hydrogenedentia > Candidatus Hydrogenedentales > Candidatus Hydrogenedentaceae > Candidatus Hydrogenedens > Candidatus Hydrogenedens sp. Next base: position 139,309 of record DAOSBX010000002.1, read on the forward strand.
GGGATATCCTTTTTCAATTAGGACACATTTCAAACGCTGATCTAAAAGAGAACAATAAAGGCACCGACCTGATGGGGATAGGTATCGGCTATACTTTCTAACACTTAATTAAATACGCATTGTATGAAGGTTGGAAATGAACTCATTTAGCATATTAACGCTATGTGTATAAGGAAATGTTCCAGAATACCCTGGCTTCAGATTTACCGTCTTAGAATTTATATCTTCAACAAGAATATAGATAGGGGTTTCATTTGGACTCTGTAAAAAATACCGAAATTCAAACACATCATCTGTTGATAACTTAAACGTTTTTTCATAATCAATAAGAACAACATCAACGTTATTTTTTAATAATGTCTCTCTCAAAAGGTCTATATCATTTAAAAGAATTACCTCATGCCCCAAAGCTTCTATTTCATGTATTATTGGATAGACCTTGAAGCTATCACTTACAATTAAAATTTTTAACATGTTTTCTGCCTAACATTCTATTACATTATACAACTTTATAATAGAAATATAACACTTTTGACAATGAATATATTTCATATATAAAATATAATTAATGAAGTACTTCATAAAAAGGAGTTTTATATGACATTTAGATTATTTACTATTCTTAGTTTATTTATTTGTCTTTCACACTCAAATATGAGTTTATATGCACAGGATAAAACTGAAGATAACTCCGTCGAGAAAAATCAGGAAGTTACTCCAGACCAACAAGAAAATATATCTCCACCACAAAATGAAGAAGACATTAACATTCCAGGCGATGTTATTTATTTGAAATCAGGTAAAAAGATGAAAGGGGTACAAGTATTAAGAGAACTTCCAGATAAAATTGAAGTGCAAATAAGTGAAAATATCGAGCCTCTCATTCTCCCGAGAAGACTTGTTCAAAGTATCGAATATGACAATATAGACCCCTTGAAAGAAAAGAGACTCAAAGAAGAATTAGCAAAGACACAGTCAAATACAGAAAATATTATTCCAGGAGAAGAGTTATCAAAGGAATTTAACCAAAAAATGATAGCACCACTTTCTGACCAACCTATTGTATATGAAAATGAAGGTTTGTTAAAAATCTTGAATGATTTGACTAATAAAATAGGGGTTAAACTTGAAGTTGATGAATCTATCAAAACAATACCTTTAGAGCAAAGAAAAAAAAGTTTTAATATTTCTCCAGGAACTTCATTATATAAATTTTTACAGACTGATTTTGCTACTGCCTATCCTATGATTTCCGTAATATATAAATATGATAAAGTCAATATATCATTAAAGACCGCTCCTACCCTTTCACAACCACCAACTGAAACCGCACCACCTCAACAATAAATCTATTACAATTTTCGCTATTTTTGCATAGATAATTGAAAGTTATATTTACCACTTAGAATTTTAAAATGAATGTTATTGTCAATAATTTTTATCTCTTTAATATCGCTACATGTATCTAACTCGTTATTATCGATTAATATTTTTTCAAACTGTTTTGGAACAATTACTGTCCCTTCACAATTGGGTGGTAACAACAATTCCCATGAAATACAGCCATCATGCTTCACCCAAACAGAAAGGTACTTACCACGGGCACTTTCATAACTACAATTCACCTTTTCAATAGGAAGTAAAAACATAGGGTTCAAAATAACTTTATTAAAAGCACAAGCATCGGGTGTCGGTCTTATACCACCTAAATACTTATAAAACCACTCACTCACAGAACCAAACATAGGATGATTATGTGAAAAAGTATTGTCACTAAAATCCCAATGCTCCCAAAGTGTTGTTGCACCATTTTCAATCATATGAACCCAACCTGGAAATTCTTTCTGTTCTACTATGCCAAGAGCAAGTTCTGATTTTCCTAAATCAGACAAAACTCCCAATAGATATTTTGTTCCAAATATACCAGTTGTAAGCTTTTGACCTCTAAAAACAACATCATCAACTAATATTTTCCCTGCCTGTTGTAACTGGTTGGTATCGCCCATACAAAACGCTATATACAATGCTTGATTTGCTTGTGAACCAATACCAATTTTACCATCGCTGGCATAGAATTTCTCGTTAAATTTTTGTTTAATTTGTTGTGATAATAATTCATAATATTTTATATCTTCTTCTATACCTAAAATACCCGCCAATTTCTGCATTATAACTGCATTTAAATAATAATAGGCAGTAGCAGTTACTTCTTCTTGTTTCGGTACTATGCTTTCATGGTCACCGATACACTGTGTTTGAATACCATCCTTCGCACTTTTAACTAATAACTCAAGCCATTTCTTCGCATGCGGGTATTGTTCGTCGATAAGAGCGTTATCTCCATAATATTGGTATAAATTCCAAAGTAGAAATGGGTGTACTGTTCCCCATGCAATAGGACCAGAACCATCACCTAATCCCATATCTGCAATTCCAACAAATGGCGCTGTTTCGGTAAAACCACCATTAGGTCTTATCTCATCAGCAAAGTCACGCACCACTTTGCGATAAAAAGCACTCATATCATAATTAAACATGGCATACTCACTGGCAGAAACAATATCGCCTCCATAACCAAATTTTTCACGATGCGGACAGTCTGTTTCTACGCTATGTAAATTACTTAGAAGCGTCTCTGTGCATAACTTTTGGATCTGATTAATATAGGTTTCCGATGTCTCCAATGAACCAACATTCTCAACAGCGGTATGAAGCCTTTCTGACCAGATATTATTTTCTGTTATCTTTTCCAATCCCTCTATCTCAATATAACGAAAACCATGGTATGTAAAATGAGTTGTTAATTCCTCATTATCCACTCCTTTTAATATAAATACATCTTTTTGCTCAGCAGTAAATGGCCTATCACTTACTTCTGGCACATCATGATTTTTAATTTGCCCACAAACAGAGGTCATGGGATTTAAACTCCCATCTGGATATAACAATTCACCATACCTAACCTGAATTTTTTGCCCACGTGTTCCTGTTGTAATGATATGTATCCTACACGCACTATTTTGCCCAAAATCAACGAGCCACTTTTGCTTATCAATTTCTTTTATACTGACTGGTCGATATTTCTTCCCTACCTTTATAGGTGGAATAGGTTGAGCAATCATATTCCCTAAGTTAGGTTTTAAATTAACAATTGCATTAAACCAACCAGATTCATCAATATTAGGATTATCGTTCCACCCTTCTATATCTTTTGTCCCATCATATTCTTCACCCAAATATATATTGTTTTTGACAATAGGGGATAAGGTCACTTTCCATGTTTCATCTGTGCCAATAATTGTTTTTGTTCCATCCTTGTATGAAATTTCTATATCCGTTCTTAATTTTGGTATGCCAATGGTTAAATGTTCCCTGAGATTGTATCTTTTCCACATTTTTAATGGGAGTGGATTATACCAGCCAGAACCTACGTATGCACCAATAATATTTATATCTTTTTTTAAATAATCAGTTATATCATAAACACTATAAAATACTTTTTTGGAATAATTAGTCCATCCAGGGTCCAATTCATGGTCACCTACTTTCTTACCATTGATAAAACATTCATAATAACCTAAACCACTTATATACATTCTTGCTTCTTCTATTTCTTTTTCGACAGGTAATGTCTTTCGGAAAATTAATGCTGGATTGAAGTGATATATCTCTTTATCACTCATATTCCGTGGATATAGAGTTTCTGGTGGCTCTATCCATTCACCCTTCCAATTTTCATTTTCAAGCAAACCTGTTTCCCACCATGAAGGCTCACTATAATTAGATACCCTTCCTTTCTGGTCCCAAATTCTAACCTTCCACCATATTTTTGTCTTAGGAAGCAACGGTTTCCCTTCATACTTTACCTGAAAATTATCGCTATCTACCTTCCCCGTATCCCATAAATCACCAATATCATTTTTAATATCATCAAATGTCGATGAAACTAAAATTTGATATGACTTTTGAAATAAGCCTCTTTCATTCGTGATAGCCTCTAATTTCCATGTTAAACATGGATTTTTCACATCCAGCCCTAATGGACATTCTAAATATTCACATCGAAGGTCATAAATGTGGATAGGGGAGAGGCTATCTGCTCTTGCCTGAATAAATAAGGAAACACAAATAATCATCTCAAATAAAAATATTCTAAACATAAGTATCCCTTTCCTTTCTATTTTTAATGTTTATTCTAAGTGCCAATTGCTGAGCTAAGAGTTAGCATCGGTAAAAGCATAGCAATAACTAAAAAACCAATGATAACGCCCATAATAACAATTAATAAAGGTTCGAACAAAGTAACCATCGCTTTCACTGCCCGATCTACCTCAATATCATAAGCATCAGCAATCCTTTTAGCAATAATACCGATTCTACCACTCTCTTCACCTACAGCGAACATACTTATAACAATAGGTGGAAAATGTGGACATCGCTTCAAACTATCGCTTATACTTTCCCCTTCCTTTACCGAATCATGTGTGGTTGCTACTTCTCCTTTAACTATTTCATTAGTCATCGTATCTGCGGTAATCTTCAATGCTGTTAATACAGGAACTCCGTTATCCATAAGAGTTCCAAAAGTTCGGGCAAACTTCGCCATTTCATAACGTTGAATAACACCCCCAATAACAGGAAATCCCAATAAAAAACGGTCTTTTTGTTTCCTCCCTTCTGGTGTCCGAAAGAAATACGAATACATCACTGTAAAAAATAAAATAAACCCTAAAATTACAGCCCACCACCAATCACCCATAAAACCACAAAATTTCATTACAATAACAGTTGGCAAGGGAAGTTGTGCATTAAAATCTTCAAACACAGCTATAAATTTAGGAAACACAAATGAAACAAGTATAAATATTGCAATGCTACCAACAATAAGCAAGAATAACGGATATATAAGTGCCGATATAACCTTGCCCCTTAATTCTTCTTCTTGCTCGCTAAATGCTACAATTCTCCACAATACCTCATCTAACATGCCTCCCGTTTCACCTGCCCGTATCATACTACAATACATTGGCGAAAAAATCTTAGGATGCTTTTCAAACGCATCCGCAAGGTTACTCCCTTTCTGGACATCATCATAAATCTGTTCAATAACTTTAGCCATCGCTTTATTTGGTGTTTGCTCAATAATTGTCCTGAGTGCACGAGTTAACACCATCCCAGACTCAAATAAATTAGCTAATTGTCTCAAAAATATATTTCTATCTTTTAGGCGAATACGTTCCCATTGAGGAAATTTTATTTTGTATTTAGACTTTTTATCATCAGATGCACCTACACTTGTTTCTTCTACCCTTAATGGAAAATATCCTAATTCCCGTAGACGACTTATAACAGCCTTCTTAGATTCCGCTTCCATTTTGCCCTTAATAATCTCTGAAGGTCCCTTTTTTACCTCATATTCAAATACTGGCATGCATACCCTCCATTATTTCAGCATCCGCTGTAACACGAAGTACCTCTTCTATAGTAGTTAAACCCTCGCATATCCTTTGCCAGCCAGAAGCACGTAATGTTTTCATCCCTTCACTTATAGCCTGCTTTTTAATTGCCACAGATGTTGCCCTTTGAACAGTCATCTCTTTAATTGTTGGGGTGAAAGGCATAATCTCACAAATAGCCATTCTTCCACGGTATCCCGTATATCTACAATGTTCACAGCCTTTCCCTTTATAAAACACTCGATTCTGTTCATCCCTTTTCACACCAAACTCCGCCTCTAAAAGATATGCATCAGGTGTATCTTCTATTTTGCATTCAACACATATTTTACGTACAAGTCGTTGAGCCATTGATGCTATCATCGTACTTGAAATTAAAAAGGGTTCTATACCCATATCAATAAGTCGCGTAACCGCACCAGGAGCATCGTTCGTATGAAGTGTACTTAAAACGAGGTGCCCTGTTAGACTTGAACGTATAGCCATTTCTGCTGTTTCATAATCACGAATCTCACCTACTAACATAATATCAGGGTCATGACGTAACATCGAACGGAGTCCAGTAGCAAAATCAAAACCGATTCGTGGGTGCACCTGCATCTGCGTAATACCAGGCATTTGGTATTCAATCGGGTCTTCAATAGTTATGATTTTACGGTCTGTCTTATTTAATTTATCCAGAGCAGCATAAAGAGTTGTTGTTTTTCCACTACCTGTTGGACCTGTAACCAAAATAATGCCGTATGGTTTTGTGATAAAAGAATTAAATAATTTTATATCATCAGAAGAAAATCCCAATTTGTCCAATGATAAAAACATCGAAGTCCGTGATAGTATTCGTATATTGATAGTCTCACCATGTGGAGTAGGTAATATAGATACACGAAGGTCATATTTCCCATCTCCTAAATTAGCAAGTATTTTCCCATCTTGAGGCAACCTTTTTTCGGCAATATTAAGATTTGCCATGATTTTTATTCGTGAGACAATTGAAGAGTGGAAATTGCGAATTGAAGGAGGAACTGGAACTGGATGTAAGATACCATCTATACGAAATCGAACACGAAGATAATCGTCAAATGGTTCTATATGAATATCTGTTGCCTCTGCACGAATGGCCTCTGCAATTAACTCATTTACGAATTTAATAATCGAAGCATCAATTGTCTCATCACCTAAATTTGCACTTACGGATACCGCCTCTAAACTAACCTCTTCAACCTGATGCTCTTCACTAACCAGAATCCGTTCAACTGTATCTGCACCAACTCCATAATAATCTTTAATTGCTTTTTGTATTTCTTTCGGCGTCGTAACAACTGGCTCTATTTTCCGCTTTAATACGAGCCGTATATCATCAAGCAAACTTGCATTTAACGGGTCTGATATTGCAATCACCAACGTGTTATTCTTTTCTTTGATAGGTATAAATTCATAATGTGTAGCAAAACGTGCAGGAATTGATTTTATTAAATCTTTAGGTATTTCTATTTTCGAAACAATAACAAAATTTAATCCACAATAATTTGCAAGAACAGTATATATATTTTCTTCTGAGACAAATCCCTTTTGGATTAGAATCTGACTAATAGAAATACCTTTTTCATTTGCCTCTTCACGAACTTTTTTTGCCTGTTCTTCCGTAATAATACCTTCTTTTACGAAAAACTTTTCAAAGCCTTTAGGCTCTATCATAAATAATTTTATCCTTTATATGAATATCCAAAAAATATAGATATATTATAAACAAATGACAATATAAGATTGCATTGGTGGGCTATTCAGAATAGGATACTAATTGGGTTAGTGCATCGTATGCAAGATTATGAAGAGGTCTGGATTCAGAATGGGCTACAGATTGAAAATAGGTTTTTGCCTTCTCCACATCTCTCATCTGATTCCAGTAAATATTCCCTATGGCATAATTTAATTGTGCTACTGCAGATGGTTCTGTTAAATATCCTCGAAGATTCTCAAGTGCTCGAATTTGCTTTTCTGGTGTCTGATTTGTAGGCTCAATAACACAATCTATCATGGATGCTATTGCTAAATTGGCAACCATAGTTCCTGGATATTTGGATACAATCATTTCTAATTCACGAATAGGATTTTCCTTGTTAGAAAGCGCTGAGTTCAATGCATACAGAGGTTTAAAGTTTTCATTCTTCGTCTCTTCTAATAAATTATAACGATAAATTGCTTCTTGCGATGAGGAAAAGATACGAGGATAATTTTGCCGTAACTGAGAGTAAAGACGATGTGCTTCATCATAACGTTCAGAAGAAGTATATTCAAGGTCTGCCAACATGAGAAGTGCTTGTCCAGCAATTGTTTCACCTGGATGTGATTTGATAATCTCCTTCAATTTCTCTTTTTGATTTTCTAATGGACCCTCATAACTCATATTTTTTGCATTCTCATTTCCAATATGCAATGCAACATTGTTGTTTCTTATATTTGAAATTTCATAAAGAAAATACGAACCAAGCACAACTGTTGCCATAACTATTATTACTGCCATACCCAACGCTAAACTTCTTGCTGGACGAAATGTAATAAGAACATTACTCTTTGAATCAGTAACTTTGCTCATCACTTGTGGCAAAAGATTTATATTATTTACATCAATTTCACCATACAATACCTCTTGGATTTGCATTATTTGGTTTGCAAAACCGATCATTTGGTGATACTGTTCTTTACATCTCTGACATTTACCAATGTGCGTTTGAAGTTTCTTTTTCTCTACATCATCAATCTCTTCATAACAAGCAGTAATAATTAACTTTTCGTAATAACTGCATGAATGAAAAAGGCAGTAAAACCATGAAGATAAATCTTTAATCATAAGTCAATATTCCCTAATTCTTTACGAAGTTTTTGCAATGCTCTAAAAAGATGAACTTTTACACTACCGACGGTGCATCCTAAATGCTCCGCTATTTCATTCAATGAATATCCTTGATAATGCCTTAACATAAATACAGTTTGTTGAGTTTTTGATAATCGGGTTAGTGCCATACGAATTCGCTCATCAATTTCTTTGGCACGTGCTAAATCTAAAGGACTTTCAGGAGAAGGTATATGCCTAATTTCATCTTCGCTAACTCTGGCAATATTTTCATTCAGACTTTCATGGTCTGTTCTTTTTCTCTTCCGCAAATAATCTATCGAGCGATTTACTGCTAACCTTAACAACCACGGGAGAAATGTGCCTCGTGGTTCCCATTGATTTATCTTTTCGTATGCTTTTAATAAGACCTCTTGCGTCACATCTAAAGCGTCCTCTCGGTTACCAGTTACTCGATATGCAGTTGCATAAACTTTTCCTTGATACCTACGAACAATTTCTTCAAAGGCTTGTAAATTGCCTTCTTTCCAAAGAATTGCTAAGTCTTCATCACTGCAATTATTAAAATTTATGTTATTTTCTTTACTTTTCATTTATTAAACGCTTTTTTCTTACTTAATGTTAACTATGATTTTTCAAATTATTTATCTTTATATTTATATCCTTTAAATCCTTTGCGGTTCTATAAATCGACATTATTTTCAAAGGGTCAATCTCCGCAAGGATATTATGAATCGCACAAAAAACATAACCACTATCTTCTGCTAATATTGGAACTACTTCAGAAACCTGTGTTTTTACATCATCTACCGTACCTAACGGCAATACCTTCTGGGTATCTATTCCACCTCCCCAAAGTACTAATTTCCCTTTACATTTCTCTTTCCACTCACGAACACTATAGTTGCCCGCTGTCCACTGGACAGGGTTCAGCACATCAAATTCTGATTCAATAACCAAGTCTATTATATCGTAAATAGCCCCACAACTATGAAAAAAGGTTTTTATCCCTGACGATATACTGTGAATATACCTATTAAATTCTCGATAATAAGGGAGAAACAACTTTTTAAATATATCTGGCGAAGCAATAAGATTATTCTGTGTCCCCCAATCATCAGCATTACACATATATACATGTATATACGGTGCTACCTTTGGTAGAAATCGTTCCAATTCAGAAATTGCATGATTTAGCATCAACTCATGTAGTTCCTTTACCTTTTCCTCATCCACAAGACAAAGCAAAGGGAAATAACCTAATCCTCCAAAATTCCCTATTCCAATCCCTAACATAGGTCCATTAAGGAACAAAGCCCTATCAGTTTCTTTATAAACCTTTTCGCAGATATTTATTGTCTTTTGAATAATCTCATCCGAAAATCTATTAGCCAATAAGTCTTCTTTTATTTTTCCTAAATCCAATTCAGGTAACTCTCCCTCAAAGTATACAGGCTGTCCACCATGCTCAGAGTCAAACACATAGGAATTTTTAGGCATTCTTAAATGATAGTCTGGCTGAGTAACAGTTCCATCTTCAAGAACATAAAACCGTTTAGCATTAATAACTTTTGCATCCAAACGACCACCAAAATCATAATTTTCCCATGTAACATCATTAGTGTACCCATTAGCAAACCCCATTCTTACTGTAATAACATCACAATCCAAAGAATTAAGCACATCCAAGTCTGGTAAAGCAAGCATTTGGTTTGTATCATGGACATAAGGTAATCTTGGAGATAAACTCAAACTCTGAACTAATTTCGGGTATGCAAAAGCACTTATTCCTGTGGAGTCCATCCCCCCTAAATCCATAGGAACTCGATCAACATCCTGAAAATTTAATGCACGAATTACCCGTTCTCTGTGTGTCATTATTATTGCCTCTTATAAATAAATTATTTAATAAATGAAAACCAATAATAACAGATTCTTGCTTAGATTTTCATAGAACAAAGATTGCAGTAAAAATGAGTTAGATGGGTTTGTTATTTTCATCAACATGGACAATCACAGGTTTCCAACTTTTTGCCTGTTCCTCATCAACCTGTATAAATGCAACAATAATCAGCAAATCTCCACGTTGACCTAATCGTGCTGCAGCTCCATTTAAACAAATATCACCACTCCCCCTTTTCCCTTCTATTGCATACGTAACAAAACGGTCACCTGTATTAATATTAAAAACATGAACCGCCTCATAAGGAAGAATACCTGCCTTTGACATTAAGTCAGGGTCAATCGTAATGCTCCCTTCATAATTAAGATTAGCATCTGTTATCTTGGCTCGATGAATTTTGCTTTTTAACATTGTTAAAAACATTTTTTAACCTCCATTCAACTATATCTGAACTTTAATGTTATCAATTAACCGTGCCCTTCCTACCCACACAGCAACAGCAATTAACACATTACCAGAAAGCTCATTCAATGGTTCCATGGTATCTCCATTCACTATTTCTATGTAATCAATATCCAATTCCGACATCTCAGAAGATAGTACATCCTTAATTTTATCAATAGAACGTTCTCCTTGTTTTATCATGTCATTTACTTTAAACAAACCACGGGAGATACAAAGAGCTTGTTTTCTTTGGGTTGGTGTTAAATATTGATTTCGCGAACTCATTGCCAAACCATCTTCTTCACGAACAATAGGCATCTCTACAATTTCAATTCCCATATCCAAATCACGAACCATTCTTTTAATAACAGCACATTGTTGGGCATCTTTTTGCCCAAAATAAGCACGGTCTGGTAAAACCGCATTAAATAATTTTGTAACCACTGTTGCTACACCACGGAAAAAATGAGGCCGTGACTTACCACACAACCCCTCAGACACGTTCTCAACCACCACATAAGTTGAAAAATCGTTCGGATACATCATTTCTGCAGTTGGATTATAGATAACGTCTACACCTACTGAAAAACACATTTTCCTGTCCTTTTCAAATGAGCGTGGATACGACTCATAATCTTCGTTCGGTGCAAATTGAGTAGGATTGACAAAGATGCTAACAACCGTTACATCATTTTCCGCAACAGAGGCTCGCATTAGGCTTAAATGTCCTTCATGAAGTGCCCCCATAGTCGGAACAAAACCTATCGTTTTCCCCTCTTTCTTTTGAATAAGCGACCAATTACGCATCTCGGCAGGAGTTGTAATAATTTCCATAATGACATCTCCTTTTTAGGTATAACTATGTTTGTCTTCTGGATACTTTTTCGTTTTTACCTCTGTAACAAAACTCTCAAATGCCTTCTTCATTTCATCACGCACATCCGAATAGGTTTTCGCAAATCGTGCCTTTCCCCAGCCCAATATGTCATAACACACAAGTATTTGACCATCACAGTCAGGACCAGCACCAATTCCAATCGTTGGTATGTCCAAATTTTCTGTAATTTCCTTAGCCAAATCCATAGGAATACATTCAAGAACAATAGAAAAACATCCTACGTCCTGTAATTCTTTGGCTTCACGCTTTAACCGTTTCCTACATGCCTCAGAGCGTCCTTGAACTTTGTAACCACCTAATTCAAGAACAGACTGAGGTGTTAATCCGATATGTCCCATCACTGGAATGCCTGTCTTGATAATTTTTTCAATGGCAGACCCATATTTTCCAACAGGTCCTTCTAATTTAACTGCATGGACCCCTCCTTCTGAGACAAGCCTACCTGCATTTCTCAAAGCTTCTTCTGGCGATATTTGGTACGACAAAAATGGCATATCCGCAATAACCAGAGTATTTTTTACAGCACGGGAAACAATAGAGGTATGATATAGCATTATATCCATCGAGACACTCAGGGTATTTTCTCTGCCCATAACTACCATACCCAGAGAATCACCAACCAAAATACCATCAACCCCAGCCTCTTCTTCTAACTGCGCAATTAAAAAATCATACGCCGTCAATAAGACTAACTTTTCATTTTTTTTCTTTTGTTCTAAGAAATGAACTACTGTATTTTTACTCATCTTTGCCTCCTGAACCGTGACTTCATCATACTGAATCCGTCCCGGTCCCGTTTGGGCTCCAAGCGGAGCGGTTCAAGGAGTTACCATTAAGTTTGTTCTTACCACTTTACCTTCGACGTCTGGGCTTAACAAAAGTTCTTCAATTGTCTTACCCGTAATTGGGTCAATTTTACTGCCACATAAATCTGCAAGAGGTTGCAATACGAAACGTCGTTTACGGAACTCTGCATGTGGAAGAACCAATTGCTTATCATTGATACATACATCATCATAAAAAATAATGTCAATATCAATTACGCGTGGTCCCCATCGTTCTTGGGAAGTCCTTCCTAATTCATATTCAATTTTCTTAATTTCACGTAGGAGTTCAAGCGGATTTAACTCCGTCTCAATCTCCACAGCGATATTCAGAAATATAGGTTGATATACATTACCTACTGGCTCCGTTTCATATATATCCGAAGCCCTTTTTATCTTCGTATTTAAGATTGTACCTAACTTTTTTAAGGCTTCGGCGATATTATCAAGCCGGTTGCCTAAATTACTACCAATACTTAAATACACTATCATATCTAACTCTCTAAATCATATTATACCATTTTAGAAAATATAAATAAAATCAACATAACTCGATGTTTGATTTTACATTCGCTTTTATCATATCGTATTTCAATCACCTAAAACATATATGAAGGAGACCAAATATGAGCAAAATCTATCAAACAACATTCTTTTATTTCATCGTAACTATATTTACAATTACAATACTCTCGTTAACAGCGATAGCACAAGATTACACAAAAGAATCCAAAGAACAAAAAGACCAGAGAATGAAATGGTGGAGAGAAGCACGGTTTGGCTTATTCATTCACTGGGGATTGTATGCCATACCCGCTGGAAAATGGGGAGACAAAACACATTATGGTGAATGGATTCGACATGAAGCACAAATTCCTTTACCCGAGTATGAAAAACTGCTTACTCAATTTAACCCTGTCAAATTCAATGCTAAGGAATGGGTGAAAATGGCAAAAAATGCAGGCATGAAATATATTGTTATTACCTCAAAACATCACGATGGTTTTTGTCTATTCGATTCCAAAGTAACTGATTGGGATGTTATGTCAACACCATTTAAAAGAGATATCTTAAAAGAATTATCTGATGCATGCAAAGAAGAAGGTATTAAAATGTGCTTTTATTACTCGATTATGGATTGGCACCATCCAGATTACCTTCCACGAAGAGAATGGGAAAAGGAACAACGACCAGAAGGAGATGCCAATTACGACCGTTATGTTGAATATATGAAAGCACAATTGAAAGAACTCGTAAATAATTACGGCCCTTTAGGTATTTTATGGTTTGACGGAGAATGGGAAAATACTTGGACATTTGAGAGAGGTGTAGATATGTACAACTATGTCCGTTCTTTACAGCCAGATATTATTATTAATAATCGTGTTGACGGAAGTCGTTCAGGTATGGCTGGCTTGTCCGAAGGTAAAAGTGTCGGGGACTACGGAACACCCGAACAGGAAGTACCTGCTAAAGGTTTACCTGGTGTAGACTGGGAAACATGCATGACTATGAATAAACATTGGGGCTACAACGAATATGATAAATTCTTTAAAACAACAAAAACATTAGTCCAATTATTAGTGGATATAGTTTCTAAAGGTGGAAATTTCCTATTGAATGTAGGTCCAATGGCAAATGGTGAATTTCCACCCGAATCGGTAGAAAGACTAAAAGAAATAGGAGAATGGATGAAAGTTAATAGTGAATCAATCTACGGTACTGTAGCGAGTCCATTTGACAAACCATCTTGGGGTAGATATACACAAAAAAAGGCAGAAAATGGTAATACTATCCTGTATGCTCATGTGTTTCAGTATGAACCTAAAAGTAAAATTAAAATTCCAACAGATAAAAAACCTCTCAAAGTATGGTTATTAAAGAACCCTTCCGAGACGGTTAAAACCACAAATAAGAAGGGAAATCTTATCGTTCATCTACCTCAAATAGAACCTGACCCCAATGATACAGTTATTGGATTAGAGTTTGAAGGAAACCTATAAATAAACATAAAAATGGCGCGCCTGGTGCGACTCGAACGCACGACCCACGGCTTAGAAGGCCGTTGCTCTATCCACCTGAGCTACAGGCGCGCTTCTTCATTAAATTATACGAAAAAAAGCCGATAAATTAAAAATTGGGGGTCTGCTCAAAGGTATGATGTGATTTTATACCTATAAATACATCCATATTCTTTTTGAGATTTAGTTGATGATACTCATCTATAGAAATAAAGGCTAATAAAGAATTCCCTTTTGTATCCATTAGTTCTATCTTTACCATAGGTCCCGCTGTGTTAATATATTGAACTGTCGCAGGTATAGGATTCTCTTTGGATAGGTTTAGTGCTATAGAAATTTGATTAGGCCTCACAAAAACTCGTTTCTCTACTCCTCTTGATTCATCAGGTAAAAACACAATTTCCCCATTGCTCAACTCACGAGCATGAAATAGATTAACATCACCTAAAAATTGAAAAACAAACGGCGTTTTAGGAGAAAAATATACCTCTTCAGGTGAACCTATCTGTTCAATTTTGCCTTGATTCATAATCACAACACGGTCCGAAACTTCAAGGGCTTCTTCCTGGTCATGAGTAACAAAAACACTTGTAACATGTATTTCATCATGTAATTTTCGAAGCCATCTCCGCAACTCCTTACGCACACGGGCATCTAATGAACCAAAAGGCTCATCCAAAAGTAAAATAGACGGTTGAATTGCCAAAGCCCGTGCCAATGCTACTCTCTGTCTTTGACCACCAGAAAGTTGCATGGGATAGTGATTGGCTAAAAAGTCCAACTGTACCAGCGAAAGCAAATCCATCACCCTCTTTCGTATTTCTGGTTCATTAGGTCTGATTCTACGAGGTTTTACCCGCAATCCAAATGCCACATTTTCAAATACGGTCATGTGTCGGAAAAGAGCATAATGTTGAAATACAAAACCAATACCTCTATCCCGTGGGTCTTCCTTTGTAACATCTCTGCCCTCTAAAATAACATTTCCCGAATCTGCTCGCTCCAATCCCGCAATTATTCGCAAAATAGTCGTCTTACCTGAACCAGAGGGACCTAATAATGCTAATAATTCGCCTCGATTTATGGAAAAACTTACATTATCTACAGCCACAAAAGAACCAAATTTCTTCGAAACGCCAATTAGTTCAATACTCATTTTGGTATTCAATCTCCATATTTGTGAGTTTTCATATATAGATAAATGGGGTCTCTTTTCTCTATCCATTTACGGAAAATTAAACTGATAATACCAACTATACAGAGCAAACTCGCTACACAAAAAGCCCCCACAAGGTTATATTCGTTATACAAAATCTCAACTTCAAGAGGAACCGTTATTGTCTTACCTCGTATGTGTCCTGAAACAACAGATACCGCCCCAAATTCTCCTACACAACGGGCAGAACATAAAACCATCCCATAAAATAAAGCCCACCGAATATTAGGCAACGTAATCTTTAATAGAATTTGCCATGTATTTGCACCTAACATTCTTCCTGCTTCTTCCATTTCTTGCCCCTGCTCTTCCATTATAGGTATTAGTTCTCTTGCGACAAACGGAAATGTAACAAACAAAGTTGCAAGAACCATCCCAGGAAACGCAAATATTATCTGGATATCCCATCTCTCTATAAACGTGCCCAACAAACCGTTTACAGAAAATAAAAGAATAAAAACAGTGCCCGCAACCACAGGAGACACAGTAAAAGGCAAATCTAAAAAGGTAAGCAATATCTTTTTACCTCTAAATGTATATCTGGTAACATACCATCCACAGGCAATTCCAAAAATCGTATTCACAGGCAAAACAATACATAATATTTTTATAGTTAATAATATAGATTCGAGTGTTTCCTTCCGTGTGATATTATTTGCATAAACGAATAACCCCTGACTAAACGCATTATAAAAAACCACAAATAAAGGAATAACAAGAAACAAAAGTAGAAAACAAAACGCAATTATTGTTAACAAAAAACGAAAACAGAATATAAACACTTTCCTTGATTTCATAAACTAAAAAGTACCTGTATAACGTTTATTCCAGAATTGAAGAAAATTCAAACATAAAAGCAATATAAATGATACAGTTAAAAGAAATACCGCTATAGATGCAGAACCATAATAATCATATTCCTCTAACCGCATTACTATCAGTAATGGAGCTATTTCTGTTTTTAATGGCTGATTCCCTGCAATAAAAATAACCGAACCATACTCACCCATTGCTCGGGCAAAACTTAATGTAAAACCTGTTAACATGGAAGGCAGAAGAGTAGGAAATATAATTTTCAGAAAAATATTCCAGCGGGAAGCACCTAAACAACGGGCTGATTCTTCAACCTCAGGGTCTAAATCTCGTAATACAGGCTCAATTGTCCTCACTGCAAATGGAAAACTAACAAAAATCATTGCAATAGCAATACCAATAGGCGTAAAAACAACCTTAAATCCATGTGCCTCTAAAAATGAACCTATCCAACCTCGTGGTCCATACAACCATGTCAGTGAAATACCTGCAACTGCAGTTGGCAACGCAAAAGGCAAATCAATTAACGCATCCCAAAACCCCTTAAACGGTAGTTTATATCGCACTATTACCCATGCAACAAGAAACCCAAATATAGAATTAACACAGGCAGATAATAAGGACAAACCAAAAGATATTTGATACGCCCTTATTGCCCTAACCGAAAAAACTGCAGAAATAAAATCATTTAATGAACCACTAAATACCTTTATATACAGTGTAGATAAAGGAAGAAGAACAATAAAACTTAAATACAACCATGTTATACCCAATGAGAGCCCATATCCAGGTAAAATAAATTTTCGTTTAAATATCTTTTCCATTATCATTACTTTCTTTCTAACATAATCTGGTCAAAAATACCCCCATCTGAAAAATGAATCTTATGAGCCTCGTCCCAGCCTCCAGGATATAACTCTTCAAGTCGAAATAATTTAACCTCAGGAAACTGGTCTTTATACTTATCAAATATCGTGGAATTGCTACAACGGTAGTAATGTTTAACAATTATATTTTGAGCCTCATCAGAATAAAGAAATTCAAGGTATGCACGAGCAACATCTTTCGTTTTATGTTTTTCTGCATATTTATCAACCACAGCAACAGGGGGTTCCGCTAATATACTCTCACCAGGCGAGATAAGTTCAAGGCTATTTTGTGTCTCCTTTATAGCAAGAAAAGCCTCATTCTCCCAACTTAAAAGAACATCTCCTATCCCTTGAAGAAACGTATTTGTAGAACCTCTTGCACCTGTATCTAATACAGGAACATTCTTATATACCCTCTTAACAAATTCACGTGCTTTTTCTAAACCACCTCTCCGATATGCATACCCCCAACATGCTAAATAACACCAACGTGCACCACCTGAAGTTTTAGGATTGGAGGTTATAACCTGAACATCAGGACGGATTAAATCTTCCCAACTCCTAATATTCTTAGGATTCCCTTTTCGAACAAGAAACACAATTGTCGAAGTATAAGGACAACTATTATTCGGTAATCGTTTTTGCCAATCCTGAGGCAAAAAACCTCTTATTTTTGAAATCATATCAATGTCATAAGCCAACGCTAACGTTACTACATCCGCTTCTAAGCCTTCCATTACTGACCTTGCTTGTTTCCCCGAACCTCCATGTGACATCTGGATATTAATAATATCTCCATGTTCTCTACTCCATTTTTCAATAAATATTTTATTAATATCTTTATACAATTCTCGGGTCGGGTCGTATGAAACATTCGTCAAATTTATAGTCTCTGCAAAACAAGTAAATAAACAGAAAAATAATACAAATAACAGTAATAAATATGTTTTCATAACTACAGAATCTCCTTATATTTATTTAAATTGGATAGCAATTAAAATGCCATATATAAGAACATAAAATCTTATCATAAAAACCAAGAAAATACAGACGTTTTACTTACTATTATAAAAATGATATAATAACTTCTGAAATATATATCAATTTAATCACGATATATCGTGGAGAAATAAGATGAATAAAGAAATGTTATTCCAAATTTGGAAAGAAGTGGCAAACCATAACCGATTAGACTACTTCCTGCTACATACTGTTACTGATATAAAAAAAATGTTACCTTCCTTAGAGTTTATTGATATTTGTATTTTCAATAAACACTTGAAAACGATAGAGATATTAACAACCCCAGATAATAATATACCCCATCGAACCAATCACATTAAATCAAATGATGACTTATTAAAAACAGTTCATAAATGTTTTGAACATAAAAAAGTAATAAACGCTATAAATAAACAAATAAAAATACATATAAATAAAATGTTGATGGAATTCTATGAAGAAGATATCTTTCCTTATATTTTTTTAGGTCCTCTCTATTATGAAAAATCTTTAGAAGGTATATTAATTGCAATATTCAGAAAAAACTATCCAATTGAACCAAGAGCGGAATTCATCCTTGAACAATTATTAGAGCCATTTTCCGTAGCATTAGCAAACCATAACAGGATTATTGAGTTAGATACATATAAAAGAGCGGAAGAAGCCGAAAAAATAAAACTATTACGTAAATTAGGAAGGGATATTTTTATCGACCGTATTATTGGTGAAGACACTGGACTAAAAGTAGTTATGGAACGTGTAAATATTGTAGCCAAATCCGATTTGCCTGTGTTATTGTTAGGTGAAACAGGAACTGGAAAAGAACTCATAGCAAGAGCCATTCACCAAAGGTCAAATCGAGTTCAGGGTCCAATTATTCGCGTTAATTGTGGTGCCATTCCCCCAGAGTTAATCGACTCACAGCTTTTTGGCCACGAAAAAGGTGCCTTTACTGGAGCAATAGAACGACACATAGGTTGGTTCGAACGGGCAGATGGTGGAACATTGTTTTTAGATGAGATTGGTGAGCTACCAATGCACGCTCAGGTTCGCTTACTACGCATTTTACAAGATGGTTGGTTAGAACGAATTGGCGGAAAAGAGCCTATTCATGTGGATGTCAGATTAATTACCGCAACCAATAGCGATTTATCACAAAAAGTAGCAAAAAAAGAATTTCGGGAAGACCTCTTCTATCGCATTGCCACCTTCCCAATAGTTCTACCACCACTTCGTGAAAGGAAAGAGGATATCGATGAAATGGCAAGATACTTCTCAGAAAAATCCGCTCAACGTTTCAGTTTACCAATTGTTTACCCATCCGAAGAAGACATCAATTTATTAAAACAATACTCCTGGCCTGGCAACGTTCGCGAATTAGGTGCCGTGATTGACCGTGCAGTTATCCTCGGAAACGGTAAAAAATTAGAAATAGCCCGTGCATTAGGCTTATCAAACATCGAATATCCCACACAAATCCCAACAGATAATACTACTAACTCAGAGATATTACCATTAAACGATTACATAAAAAAATACATAGAAGCTGTGCTAATTAGAACTAAAGGCAAAATCGACGGTAAAGATGGCTGTGCAGAAATCCTGAAAATAAATTCCAACACACTACGTGCTAAAATGAAAAAACTCGGTATAAACTGGAAACAATACAAAAACAAATAACTTATCTAAAACGGCTCCATACTATTAATAATAAGAATATCGCTAAATCGGTATATTAATTTAAATAAACATTAATCTTAATATAACCAGTACATTCCTCTTAAACTACTTACTTCTGAAAAATAGAAGCAGACTACCTATCCGTCTATCCAAAAGAATGAACATATATGACGTTCGAATCCCTGCTCCCGAACAGATAGACTATTTCTTCAACAGATGAAAAAGATTTAACCACAGAGGACACGGAGATAGAGGAGGGAATGATAAGAATTGGCTCTGTGGTTCTCTGTGTACTCTGTGGTTAGATTTTCTTTACCGTATGTAATTGCGAAGTAAAAGACACAGGTAGGAGTGGCTGGGATGCTATAAATATTTTTTTATGAGGTTGAAAAAAATTAATTAAAAAAGATGATATTAAAGTTGAATTTCAATTTT